>CAZUNW010000149.1:0-909 GCA_964621425.1 uncultured Chryseobacterium sp.
CGGCGGCAGAGGTCGTTGATATGGCCCTCCACGAGCCCGTCCGGGTGCTTGTCATCGCTGCACAGCATCACCCGGTGCGGATGGGTGTTGAGCAGGGTCCAGAGGGCGTCGAAGTTCTTGGCGGCGCTGCCCTCCCGGATCTGCACCCACATGCCCGCATCCAGTTTGTCGAGCGCCTCCTCGAGGGTGAAGCATTCGTGGTCCGTGGAGATGCCTGCGGCCGCATAGCGGGCCACCGCCTCGCCACGCAGCCCCGGGGCGTGGCCGTCCACGGGTTTTCCGAGGCGCCTTGCGTGGGCGATCTTGCGCATCACCTCGTGGTCCCCGGCCAGCACGCCCGGGAAGTCCATCAGTTCGCTGAGGTAGCGCACCTCGGGTCGTTCCAGCAGCCGCCCCACCGCCTCGCTGTCCAGCACGGCACCAGCGGTCTCGAACGTTGTGGCCGGCACGCAGCTTGGTGCGCCGAAGAAGAAGTGGAAGGGCACCTTGCGCCCGTTGGCGATCATGAAGTCCACGCCATCGGCGCCGAGCACGTTGGCGATCTCGTGCGGGTCGCTCACCGTGGCCACCGTGCCATGCGTCACTGCCAGGCGCGCGAACTCGCTGGGCAGCAGCATGCTGCTTTCCACGTGCACATGGGCGTCAACGAAGCCGGGGATCAGGTGGCCGTGTACTGGCTCGTCAGTGGGTGTGATGGCGGCGATGCGCCCATCGGACACGTGCACTTCGGAGGGCAGTATGCGGCGGCCCGGGATGTCCACCACGCGCGTGCGCAGGCTGAGGTCGCTCATGTCTGCGAAGGAAAGGCGCAAGGCCCTTTGGCGGCCCTCACTGCCCGAACATCTCGCGCACGCGCTCGAAGAAGCCCTTGTCCTTGGCGACGAAGGCCGCGAGGAAGGCGTTGGCGCC
>CAZUNW010000149.1:919-5992 GCA_964621425.1 uncultured Chryseobacterium sp.
TGCGGAGCTTCTCGAGGGCCTCGCGTTCGGCCTTGGTGAGCTCGGTGGGAGTCCACACGGCCACATGCACGAACAGGTCGCCGGCCCCCTGGCCGTTCAGGCTGGGCAGCCCCTTGCCGCGCAAGCGAAGCGTATGGTTGCTCTGGGTGCCGGGCTCGATCTTCACCTTGGCACGGCCCTGAACGAGAGGTACCTCGACGGTGGTGCCGAGCGCGGCGTCCGGCATGCTGATGAAGGCTTCGTGATGCAGGTGCTGGCCGTCACGCTTCAGTTCGGCGTGTGGCTCCTCTTCGATCACCACCAGCAGGTCGCCGGGCACGCCGCCCGCCGGTGCCTCGTTGCCCATGCCGCTGATGTTGACCTGCATGCCCTCCTCCACGCCGGCCGGGATGCGGATGGGCACCACCACCTCCTCGCGCACCAGTCCATGCTCGTCACTGCCCGGTGCGCGCTTGCTCACGGTCTGGCCCATGCCACTGCACGCGGGGCAGGTCGTCACCGTCTGCATGGCCCCGAGGAAGGTGCTCTGAACGCGGGTCACCTGGCCGGCGCCCCGGCAGGTGCCGCAGGTGCCGTACTCGCTGCCCTTGCCGCGCACCAGCTTGGTGACCTTGATCTTCTTCTCGGCCCCCAGGGCGATCTCCTCTAGGGTGAGCTTGATCCGCACGCGCAGGTTGCTGCCCTTGATCACGCGGCCTCCACGGCCCCTGCCACCGAACCCGCCGAAGGCTCCGCCACCGAAGGCCTCGCCGAAGATGTCCCCGAAATGGCTGAAGATGTCGTCCATCGACATGTTCCCGCCCTGTGCCCCGCCGAAGCCACCCGGAGCCTGATGGCCGAAGCGGTCATACCGCGCCTTCTTGTCCGGGTCGCTCAGGATCTCGTAGGCCTCGGCGGCCTCCTTGAACTTCTCCTCGGCGGCCTTGTCCCCGGGGTTCTTGTCCGGGTGGTGCTTGATGGCCTGTTTGCGATAGGCCTTCTTGATCTCCTCGGCGCTCGCAGACCGGGCCACGCCCAGCACTTCGTAGGGGTCTCGCTTGCTCATCGCATCATGTGCTCGTTCGCGCCGTGGTGCTATTCGCCCACCACCACCTTGGCATAGCGGATCACCTTCTCGTTCAGCAGGTACCCGTTCTCCACCACATCCAGCACGCAGCCCTTCAGCTCGGGGCTTGGCGCGGGGGCCTTCGTGATCGCCTCGTGGCGGTCCACGTCGAAGGCACTGCCCTTCACGTCGGTCATCGGCTTCACCCCCTGGCTGCCCAGGATGTGCAGCAGCTTGGGCTGTATCAGGTGGAAGCCCTCGCGCACCACGGCGAGGTCCTCAGTGAGGGTGTTGTTTGCGATGGCGCGCTCCATGTCGTCCAGCACGGGCAGTACGTTCTTCCAGGCGTTCTCACCGGCGAACTGGATCAGGTCCAGCCGTTCGCGGGCCGTGCGCTTGCGGAAGTTGTCGAAGTCGGCGTTGAGCCGCAGCCACTTGTCGCGCATGTCGGCGGCCTCGACGCGGGCCGCTTCCAGTTCCGACCTCAGGCCGGCTTCTGCGGACGCAGGGTCCGGCTGGTCCATGCCTGTGGTGGCCTGGGTCTGATCAACTGCAGGATCGGCAGTGGAAGCCGTTCCTGGGGCTTCCTGGGGACGCTCCGTCATGGGTTTTCGCGCTTTTCCGAAGATGGGGCTCATGGCGCAAGTTCAATGCCGGGCGCGAAGGTGGGGACAAATTGACAGGATGGCGGGCCGGAAATGCAGGAGGGCCTGCAGATGCAGGCCCTCCTGGCGTTCGGTTCCGGAGTGGACTAGCGCTCCACCACGAAGCGCAGCAGGCTCTGCTTGCTGCCATCCGTGGCGCGCAGGAGGTACACGCCCGCGGGGATGTCCAGCATGTCCATGCCGAATACGTTCGGGCCCTCGGACACGGTCTGCTGTCTGGCGAGCACGGTGCGGCCCGTGAGGTCGATCACCTCCATGGACAACACCCCCTCGGCCTCGGCCAGGAACTCCACGTTCAACTTGTCCTGAGCGGGGTTGGGGAACAGGTTCACCAGGCCGGAGGACACGGGCTCAAGCGCCAGGTCGTCGGTGACATCACCCTCCCGGAAGTTCGAGGCGCTGAGGCTGACGCGCAGGTTGTAGCAGGCGGTGCTGTTGAACGCCCCGTTGAACCCGTAGACGTTCACGTAGTAGGTGGTCACCGTCGTGGTATTGTTGATGATGGTCTCGTTGGTCGTTCCACTTTGCTGGCTCGTCACAAGAAGGGTGGAGCCGCGGTACAGCCTCATGTCGTAGTCCGCGGGCAGTTGGGTCAGTTCAACCTTCATGCGCGGGGTGCTGCTGGTGTTGTTGAACTTGAACCAGTCCTTGTCCGTTGAGGTCCCGATGCGCGCGGTGATGGTGGTGTTCACCGGGATGGTCTTGGAGGTGTTGCGCGTCTCATTGGCCTCGTAGGTGTCCGTGCAGCTGGTGTTGCTGGTCGTGGTGAAGGTGATGGCCGACGAGTAGCTGGAGCTTCCACCGCTGCACACGGCCTGCACCTGGGCGTTGTAGGAGGTGCCCGCCGTCAGGCCGGTCACGGCCGAGCTGGTGCTGGTCGTACTGAAGGTCGTCCACGATGTGGCGGTGCTCAGTTTCACCTGCAGGTTGTAGCTGGTCGCGCCGCTCACAGCGCCCCAGCTAAGCGTGGCTCCGGTGGTGGTGATGCCGCTGGCGGCCAGGCCGCTGGGCGTGTTGCAGGCTCCCGGCGTCGGCGGCGTGCAGCCCAGCGAGGAGGTGATCGATGCGCGCAGGCCACCGGGGGCCAGCACGGCGTTCATGCGTGTGCTCTGGCCCGCGCTGAACATGGTCATGCAGTTGTCGTCCGTGTAGTCCATGTAGTTCATGGTCATCTCCACGGGCGTACCGGCACAGGTGCTGTAGTGGGGGTAGGCCGGGCACCCGCCATTGGAAGTGTTGTGCGTGGGCGTGTCGCTCACAAGGTCACTGCCGCAGTTCTGGTCACCCCAGATGTGGCGGAGGTTCAGCCAGTGGCCCACCTCGTGTGTGGCCGTGCGTCCGTGGTCGAAGGGCGGGGCCGAGCCCGGCACAGTGAGGCTGCCCACCGAGCTGTACAGCACCACGACACCGTCCGTGGATGCGCTGCCGCCCGGGAATTGGGCATAGCCCAGGAGGCCGCCGCCCAGGTTGCACACCCACAGGTTGAGGTAGCTGCTGGCGGGCCAGGCATCGCTGCCGCCCTGCGCGGTGAACTTCACCGCGTTGTTGGAGCTGAAGGAGGCCGTACCCGTCTGGCGGCGAACGATCCCGTTGGTGGGGTTGCCGTTGGGATCGCGCTGCGCGAGGCAGAACTGGATCTCGGTGTTGGCGGCGAGGCCGGCGAAGAGCGACGGAATGGTGCTGGCGTCACTATTGAGCTTGGCGAAGTCGGCGTTCAACTGGGCGATCTGGGCATTGACCAGCGCATCGCTGATGTTCTGGGCCGCCGTGTTCCACACCACGTGCACCACGGTGGGGATGGTGATCACCGCGCGCTGGCCGTGGGGGTCGAAGTCCGCGGCGAAGGCGTGGGTATGCTGCTCAAGCGCGTTGAGCCGCTCAAGGCGTTGGGGGTCATTTGCGATCTCCTGCTCCAGCACCTCCATGGAGCCGCAGATGCGCTGGGCATTCAGCAGGGAGGGGACCAGGAGGGCGACAACGCCCAGGAAGCGTAGGGGTCGGTTCATGGATCGACAGGTTTGGGGTCGGTTCTTAACGAGGTTCAATTCCCAAGGTATTGTATCCCCGGCAAAGCGCGCGCGCTCCAATATTTGCGCGTTCTCGCTTTCCTGAGGGGGGGCGTGGTGTGCGCCCGCCCGGTGGTCAGAGGCTCTTCACGTGCTTGTCCAGCTCCTGGTGCAGGGCCGTGCCACGCAGGTTCTTGGCGAGGATCACCCCGTTGGGGTCGATCAGGAAGCTCATGGGAATGCTGGATACCCCGTACAGCCGGGCGGCGTCCGACGACCAGAACTTCAGGTCGCTCACATGGTTCTTCCACGCCAGCTTGTCCTGCTCGATGGCCTTCTTCCACGCCTCGCGGCTCTTGTCGAGGCTGACGCTGTACACCTCGAAGCCCTTGCCCTCCTTGAACTTGGCCTTGCTGTACTTCTCGTAGGCGTTCACCACGTTGGGGTTCTCGCGGCGGCAGGGTCCGCACCAGCAGGCCCAGAAGTCGATCAGCACGTACTTGCCGCGCAGTGCGGACAACTTCAGCACCTTGGTGCTGTCGGCGTCGAGGTAGGCCAGTTCGGGTGCGCGGTCGCCGATGTTGGTGCCCACCTTGGGGCCCTTGCCCGCCTTCTGCTCCAGCCGTTCGGTGAAGCCGTACACCGCCAGCAGGGCGACGGCGGAAAGGACGATGACGCGCAGCTTGTTCATGGCGTGTGGTGTTCGTGTGGCGAAAATACGGGGTGTGGGCCATGCGCCCGCCATGGCATGCAGCGGGCCTGTGTGTCCTCAGGCCGCCTCGATGCGGGCTCCGATGGCGTTCAGGCGCCCTTCGATGTCCTGGTATCCCCGGCGGATCTGCTCGATGTTGTCGATCGTGCTCACGCCGTCGGCGCTCAATGCGGCGATCAGCAGCGACACGCCCGCCCGGATGTCCGGACTGGTCATGCGGATGCCGCGCAGCGGCACCTGGAAGTCATGGCCGATCACCAGGGCGCGGTGCGGGTCGCACAGGGTTATCTGGGCGCCCATCTCGATCAGTTTGTCCACGAAGAACAGGCGGCTCTCGAACATCTTCTGGTGGATCAGTACGCTGCCCTTGGCCTGGATGGCGGTCACCAGCACGATGCTCAGCAGGTCGGGGGTGAAGCCGGGCCAGGGGGCGTCGGCCACGATCATCTGGCTGCCGTCGATGAACTTGGTGATGGTGTAGTGCTCCTGCTGGGGGATGTGGATGTCGTCCCCGTTGCGCACCACGGCGATGCCCAGGCGCCGGAACACGTCGGGGATCATGCCGAGGTGGTCGTAGCCCGTATCCTTGATGGTGATCTCGCTGCGCGTCATGGCGGCCAGTCCGATGAACGAGCCGATCTCGAT
>CAZUNW010000150.1:0-5951 GCA_964621425.1 uncultured Chryseobacterium sp.
GACCCAGGAATGGCACAACACGCGCTGGTGGCCGGGTACGCCCTACGACCAGGGCTACATCCCCTTCCCCGCCAAGGACCTGGTGGGCGAGGTGCAGGAGGTGATCATCGATTGAGGCTTTTCAGCGCTGGTAGTGGCGCACCCGTACGGCGTGGTAGCTCACCAGCGCGAATGGCTGGTGGGACGGATTCCACCAGAAGAGCACGCCTCCCATCTCCGGGCCGCGCGGGGGCGCATGCACACGCACACTGAAGGGGCCCGGTCCCAGGTCCGTCTGGTGGTAGCGCACAGTGGCCCCCGAGCCATCGGTCTCGCGGAACACGAGCATCACAGGACCCGCCGAACCAGCAGGCAACCGCAGCTCGCCCTCCAAAACCAGCTCGTGGTACACCGCTGGTCCTTCGCCCAGCGGATCGTCAAAGGAAAGGCTGTACTCCTCGGTGATGCAGGCACCGTCGGCACAAGGGACCACGGCAGCCATGCGTTCGGCCGGGTGGAGATGTGCACCATCCACGGCGATCAGGGTGTCGGTGACCACCGTGCGCGTGGCGTGCGTCCGCTCGAACAACCAGGCCTCGAAGGGCTCGGCGCCGGCATAAAAACGCTCCGGGTCCTGCACGCTCCAGCCGCCTAGCACCTTGAAGACGTCCTGCCCCAGCAGGCGGTCCAGCGGCAACCCCCCATCGGTGGGTCCCAGTTCCGACTCCCACAGCACAAGATCACCCTCGGCCAGCCCCATGTCCGCGCGCTCGGGGCGCAGGCGCCAGAACAACCGTGTCCGGGTGCTGTCGAAGGGGTCATGGTCCGTGGTGTGTGCTGCGAACGGGTGTGCCGTGGCGATGCGTCGTTCCAGCACCCCCGCCCGGAGGGCCCCGTCGGCCATCAGCCCGATGGCGCGCTCGGCCTCCGTGGGCGCTGGCGGCCACGGAGGCTCCGCCAGCAACTGGCGCACCCCGACCAGCGCAAGCAGCGCCGCCGCCACATGGAGCGTACGGCGTGCGCGGGGACCTGGGGCATCGCCCACCAACAGCGACAACCCGCCCAGGGTCACGGGCACAAGCAATGGCACAGTGGTGGCCAGCACCCGCAGCAGGCCATAGGAACCGTTGGTGCCACGCCACCACACCCAGCTGTGCGCGAGGAACATCAACAGGGCGGGCAATGCGCCCAGAAGGAGCAGGTCCCGGACGTGGGTGGCGCGGGGCTTTCGCAGGAGCAGCACAAGCGCCGGCGGCAGCAGCACCAGCAGCGGCATGCCCAGGATGTCGGGCGCCGCCAGGAAGAAGTGCCAGAAGGACCCCTGCCCGTAATAGGTGATGTCGCGCAGGTAGGGATGGTCGTGCACCAGCCAGAGCGCATCCATGCGCACCACCGCACCGAGCGCCCCTACCGCGGCCACAGGCAGGATGCACCAGGCAAGCTGCCGCATGTGACCGGTGAGCAGCGCCCAGAGCATCAGCGGTGGCAGGAAGCCAACCCACTCCGGCCGGGAGAATGGCAGGAGGCCGGCGAGCAGGAATGCGGCACGCACATGGCCCTGCCACACGGACCACAGGACCCAGGAAACCAGTGCACCGAACAGGACCTCGGTCATTCCGCCCACAGCCGTGCCGAGGTATTCCGGACTGAGCAGCAGCAGCGGGGCCACACCCCAAGGCGCCCACGCGGAGAAGGCGCGCACCAGGTGCATCAAGGGCCATGCAGTGATCAGCATGAGCAAACCGTTCATGGCGGCCAGGCCCACCGGCCCGGCCTGTGCGAAGGGCATGCCCAGGAAGGTGAAAAGCGGCTTGGCCCACAGGTCGAGCAGGAGCGATGGATGCGCCGGTGCGTACCGCGCGAACTGGAAATGCGAGATGCCGTCAGCCAGCTCCGGGGTGGCCACCAACAGGCCACGCACCACCAGGGGGGCGATCGACAGGCAGCAAGCCAGCGTCAACGGTCCGGACGCGGGCAGGGGCGTGCCGCGGGCAGCGTGGTCAGAGCCCATACTTGATGATGCACCAGATGGCGCGGAAGCCGTCCTTCCAGCCGATCTTCTTGCCCTCGGCATACGTGCGGCCGTAGTAGCTGATGCCCACCTCATAGATCCGCACGCCCTTCACGCGCGCAAGCTTTGCCGTCACCTCCGGCTCGAACCCGAACCGCTTCTCGCGCAGGTCCAGGCCCTTGGCGATGTCGCTGCGCATCAGCTTGTAGCAGGTCTCCATATCCGTCAGGTTCAGGTTGTTGAACGCGTTGGACAGGTGCGTGAGGAACTTGTTGCCGATGCTGTGCCAGAAGAAGAGGATGCGGTGCGGGTGGTGCCCCATGAATCGCGACCCATAGACGACGTCGGCAAAGCCCTCCACCACGGGGCGCAGCAGGAGGTTGTACTCCCGGGGGTCGTACTCCAGATCGGCGTCCTGCACGATCAGGTGGTCCCCGGTGGCCTCGCGGATGCCACGGTGGATCGCCGCGCCCTTGCCCATGTTGCGGGGCTGGTCGAAGAACTTGATGCCCATCGCCGGGTTCGCTTCCATGTAACGGCTCAGGGCGGCCACCGTACCGTCCTTGGACCCATCGTTCACCACGATCACCTCCTTGGCGATGCCGTGGTCGATCACCGCATCACGCACCTTGTCGAGGATCAGGTGGATCGTACGCTCCTCGTTGTAGGCGGGGATGATGATGGACAAGGTGCGGACGGTCGCCATCATACGGCCATTTCAGGAACATCACCACGCACCACCAAGCGCCCCTCGGTCTTCGCACGGATCTCGTCGACCGGAACGCCCGGGGCACGCTCCAGGAGCACGAAGCCCTCCGACGTCGAACACGCCCAGGTCGGTCACCACCTTCCTCACGCAGCCCACGCCCGTGAGGGGCAGCGTGCACTGTTTCAGAAGTTTGCTCTCGCCGGCCTTGTTGGTGTGGAGCATCACCACGATGATGTTCTGCGCGCTGGCCACCAGGTCCATGGCGCCGCCCATCCCCTTCACCATGCGGCCCGGGATCTTCCAGTTCGCGATGTCGCCGTTGTCGGCCACCTCCATGGCGCCGAGCACGGTGAGCTGCACCTTCTGTGCTCGGATCATGGCGAAGCTCGTGGCGCTGTCGAAGATGGCCGCACCGGCCTTCAGGGTCACCGTCTGCTTCCCGGCGTTGATCAGATCCGCATCCTCCTCCCCTTCGAAGGGGAAGGGGCCCATGCCCAGAATGCCGTTCTCGCTCTGCAGCTCCACGTTGATCCCCCGGGGGATGTAGTTGGCCACAAGGGTGGGGATGCCGATGCCGAGGTTCACATAGAAGCCATCGCGCAGTTCGCGGGCGATGCGCTGTGCCATCTGTTCCTTCGTGAGCGCCATGGGGTCAGTTCGGGATGCGGTGGATGCGGATGCGAACGGGCCCGAACTGGACGGGGCGCCGCTGCGCGTTCCAAAAGTAGAGCACATGCCGCACCGCACCGGGAACGGGCCGCAGCACACGCAATGCAGTGAAGCGTTCGCCATGCCACCGTCCGCGCAGCAGGGCCGGCCGCACCTCCTCATGCGCCAGCTCATGGCCGGCGCTGTCCTGGGCCACCACGGCGAGCACCAGGTCCTGCAGCGGGCCGGCCGACCGGATGGTGCAATCCACCTCAACGGCACATGCTCCTTCGGCCGCGGGGACGGCGACCAGGTCGAAGAAGGTGCGCGGCCGCAGGGGCGGGTCCACCACAAGGCTGTCCACGGGCCGCAGCTCAAGCGGTCGTGCGCGTCGCAGCAGGTGAAGTCCCGTCCCCGCATGCACGTCCTCCACGATGTACCCGTTGCGGGCGGCGGACAGGTGACGCCCATCCGCGATCCGCAGGTCATGGACCCCTCCCGGGAAGCCCGCCGTATGCGGTTCCGGCACGCCCCATGCACGCCCGTTCACCGGGATGGAGAAGCCCGCCTGGTGATAGGCCCCCACGATCGCGGGGCGCGCGGTACGCTCCTGTTCACGCGCGATGCGCGCCAGGAAGCGGTCCGGTACGGACTGTTCCGCCCACAGCGCGGTATGGTCCAGGTCCCAGGTGGCGAGGGTGCGCAGGGGCATGAAGAGCAGCAGCAGGGCCAGCCAGCGCAGGGGTGGCCTCCACGCCGCGGCGACTTCCACCAGGTGCGCCACCACCAGGCACCAGGGCGGGACAAGGTGAAGGGCGGCGCGGTCCTCCGCGTGGTTGATCCCCAGCATGGCGGACAGCGCAACGCGCATGCCCGCATCCAGCAGCAGCATGCCCGTGGCCAGTGCCAGCGGGGTGTTCCATGCACGGCGCCTCGCCACCACGACAGCAGCAGCGAACACGGGGAGCAGCGCCGCCAGCCTGGGCAACAGGCCATCTGCACCGAACACCAGGCGCACCAGTGAACCCACCGTGACGGGCAGGAGGCCCGCATCGCTGCCGTGGTAAAGGAGGCCCCGGCCATGCAGGTCAAGCGAAATTGCGGCCGCCAGGGCGAAGGGCAGGGCGCCGAGCAGGGTCCACAAAGGCAGCAGGCGCCGGCGTACATCGGCCCGCAGCACCGCAGGCAGGAGGAGCGCGAGCACACAACCCCACAAGGGAACGAGCACCAGCACGGCGGCATTGGCCAGCAGCAGACCCACAAGCAGCCTCATCAGGGCCCAGTTGCTCCGGTCCCGCACCCACTGGAACAGCCCGTCAAGCGCTAAGGCCAGGAAGGCCAGTTCGAGCCCATAACCCCGGAAAAGGGCGAAAAACTCCAGCAGGAACGGGCAGCCCAGCAGCGCCGACCAGGCGCACCAACGCACGATGCGGACGCGAAGGGTGAGACCCAGCCGCCGCACGCACCAGGCGTAGAGCGGGAAGGCCAGCAGGGAGGACAGCCTTGCGGTCAGGGCCGAAGTGCCGAAGAGGTGGACGAAGAGCGCACCGAGGGCGGAGCCCAGCAGGTGGTTGTTGGCATCGGGGTGCGCTGCGGGGGGCAGGAAGCTGGCCGGTTCGGCGTACCAGTAGAGCGATGCGCATTCATCATGCACCAGCGGCACCAGCGCAGCGCGCGCCCAGAGGCCGCACCACACGAAAAGCGCGAGGATGAGCAGGGATCGGTCGTCGCGCCGGTCGATGCCCATGCGCCCGAGCTTAGCCGCGCTTGCGCACAGTGCGCTGCTCGATCCGCTTCTCGTAGTGCGTACCCTGGAAGATGCGGTGCACGAAAATACCCGGGGTGTGGACGAGGTCGGGATCCAGTTCGCCGGGCTCCACCAGTTCCTCCACCTCCGCCACGGTGATGGTGCCCGCCATGGCCATCATGGGGTTGAAGTTGCGCGCCGTGTGGCGGAAGACCAGGTTGCCCAGCCGGTCCCCCTTCCAGGCTTTCACCAGGGCAAAATCCGCGCGCAGCCAGCGTTCCATCACGTACATCCTGCCGTCGAACTCGCGCGTCTCCTTGCCCTGGGCCACCTCGGTGCCATAGCCCGCGGGGGTGAAGAAGGCCGGGATGCCAGCACCGCCTGCGCGGCAGCGCTCGGCCAGGGTGCCCTGCGGGATCAGCTCCACCTCGAGCTCCCCGCTCAGCATCTGTCGCTCGAACTCATCGTTCTCGCCCACGTAGCTGCTGATCATCTTGCGGATCTGGCGGGTCCGCAGGAGCAGCCCGAGGCCGAAATCATCCACACCGGCGTTGTTGCTGATGCAAGTGAGGTCCTTGACCCCCTTGCGCACCAAGGCCGAAATGCAGTTCTCCGGTATGCCGCACAGGCCGAAGCCGCCCACCATCAGGGTCATGCCATCGCGGATGCCCTCCAGGGCCATGTCCGCACCGGCCACCACCTTGTTCATGCTCATGTCTCGGGGAATGCGGCGAAGATAGCGGGAGCCGGCCGGCCTGGGCGTCACTCCCATACGGGCGCGCCATCCCCCGTCACCTTGGGGCGTTGGCCACAGTCCAGCACGGAGGCGTCGAAATCCACAGGCGCCTCGAAATCGC
>CAZUNW010000151.1:0-244 GCA_964621425.1 uncultured Chryseobacterium sp.
GAACAGGGGGCGCAAGCGCGCTGCGGTGATGTCCCAGCACCGGGCGCGCCAGCACCCCGTCCACCTACCGCACCTTCCTGGTGGGTACCCTGGCCATCGCGGGCATCTTCCCCCTCAGCGGCTTCTTCAGCAAGGACGCCATCCTGGCACACGCCTACCAGCACAGCCCGTGGCTCTACGCCCTGCTGGTGGCCGGCGCGGTGCTCACCACCTACTACATGTTCCGCCTGCTGTTCCTGGTCTT
>CAZUNW010000151.1:254-564 GCA_964621425.1 uncultured Chryseobacterium sp.
GCAGCTACCGCGGCAAGGCCCACCCGCACGAAAGCCCCGCAATGATGACCGCCCCCCTGTGGGTGCTGGCAGCGCTAAGCGCGGTGGGCGGCGCCCTCAACCTGCCGCACCTCTTCGGGGGGCACGAGCCCATGAAAGCCTTCCTGGCCACCGCCGCCGCGGGCGTGGGGATGGAGCAGCTGCACCTCAGCGCCCTGCTGGAATGGTCGCTCATGGGCTTCAGCACCGCCTTGGTGCTGCTCACCATCGCACTGGCCTACCGCCGCTTCGCCGCCAACACCACGCTGGACCCCGAGGCCGATGCCCTGCC
>CAZUNW010000151.1:574-5944 GCA_964621425.1 uncultured Chryseobacterium sp.
AGAGGCTGGCCGCCCGCAAATGGTACCTGGATGAGCTCTACGCCACGCTCTTCGAGCGGCCCTTCGCACGGCTCAGCACCGGCCTGTCCGCCCTGGTGGAGGAACGCCTGCTGCATCCCCTGATGGTGGGCGTGGGCAGCACCACCGAGCGCGTGGGCGAACTGTTGCGCCGTGTGCAGACCGGCCGCATGAGCACCTACCTGTTCGCCATGGCGGCGGGCCTCATCCTCCTCCTGTACATCACCCTCAACGGCCTGTGATGCTCCTCGCCGCGCTGCTGCTGCTCCCCATCGTCACCGCCACGCTGCTGCTGGTGGCCCGCCCCGAGGCGCAGGCGCGCATGCTGGCCATGGCCAGCACGCTTGTGACGGCTGTGGTGGCCCTGCTGCTCTGGGCCGGGTATGCCGGTTCGCCCGTCACCGCGGTGGATGCCGATTGGGCGCCCGCCATCGGCCTGCGGCTGGTCCTGGGCTACGATGGCATCTCGCTGCTTATGCTGGTCCTCACGGCCGTCATCTTCCCCTTCATCATCGCCGCCGGACACCGCCGCCCCCTGGAACGCCCCGCCGCCGTCAACGCGCTGCTGCTCTATGCCCAGGGCTTCCTGTTCGGCGTGTTCGCCGCCCGGAACGCGTTCCTGTTCTACATCTTCTATGAATTGGCGCTGGTGCCCGTGTTCTTCCTGCTGCTGCTCTGGGGCGGGGAGGGCCGCCGCACCATCACCATGCGCTTCTTCATCTACACGCTGCTGGGCGGCCTCAGCCTGCTCTTCGGGCTGGCCTGGTGCGTGCTGCAGACGCCGGCGCCCCACAGTGCGGACTTCAGCGCCCTGCACGCCCTGCGATTGGGCGCCGACACGCAGGTCTGGCTCTTCTGGGCCCTCTTCCTGGCCTTCGCCATCAAGCTGCCCATCCTTCCCTTCCACAGCTGGCAGCCCGACACCTACACCGTGGCCCCCTTGCAGGGCACCATGGTGCTGGGCGGGGTGATGCTGAAGATGGGGCTCTACGGCATCCTGCGGTTCGTGATGCCCATCGTGCCCCTGGGCGTGGAGCACTGGCGCGACCTGGTGATCGGGCTCAGCATCGCCGGCGCACTCTATGCCGGAGTGATCGCGTTCCGCCAGCGCGACATCAAGCGCATGGTGGCGTGGAGCTCGTTGGGCCACGTGGGACTGCTGTGCGCGGGCCTTTTCGCAGGCAACGGACTGGGCATCACCGGCTCGCTCTTCCAAGCCTTCGCCCACGCCGTACTGCTGGTGGCACTGCTTTACGTGGCGGCCGCAGTGACCGAACGCGCCGGCACCGCCGACCTGGATGCCATGGGCGGCATCAAGGAGCGTGCGCCGCGCCTGGCGGCGCTCTTCCTGCTGGTGCTGCTGAACGCCGTGGCGCTGCCCCTTACACAGAGCTTCGTGGGCGAATGGTTGATGTTCAACGGCCTCTGGCAGCACAACGGGTGGATGGCCCTGGCGGCCGTCTGCACCATCGTGCTGGGCGCCATCTACATGCTGTGGGCCTACCAGCGCAGCATGCTGGGGCCCGGGGCCGGTCGTACCACCCTGCAGGACGCCGACCGCGACGAGCACCTCTTCCTGGTGCCATTGATCGCCATCAGCCTGGTGCTGGGGATCTATCCCGCTCCCGTGCTGGAACTCCTGCAGGCGCCCGTGCAACAGATGATCGACACCCTCACGGCACTGAACTGAGATGAGCGCGCTGATCCTGACCTCGGTGCTGGGCGTGGTGCTCCTTTACCTGGGCCTTTCCGGCGGCAGGCGGCTGCTGGCCCCCGTGGCCCTGGCAGGCCTCCTCGGCGCCATCGCACTGATGGCCACCGGCTGGAACATGGACATGGCCCTGTTCGGCCACATGGTGCGCTTCGACACCCTGGCCACACGCTTCAACATCGCACTCACCGCACTCACCGCCCTGCTCTTCCTGTTCGGCATCGACTACTACGCCCGTGCCGAGCGCGACGTGGCCGAGCACTACGCCCTGATGGTCTTCTCCCTCACGGGCGCCTACCTCCTCACCAGCTACACCAACCTGCTGGTGCTCTTCCTGGGCATCGAGGTGCTCAGCATCCCCCTCTACATCCTGGCCGGCGGCCGCCGCAACAGCCTGCGCAGCAGCGAGGCCAGCTTCAAGTACTTCCTGCTGGGCTCCTTCGCCACGGCCCTCTTCCTGATGGGCATCGCGCTGGTCTACGGCGTTACGGCCAGCTTCGACCTGGCCCGCCTGCACCAGGTGGCCACCGCAGGCGGACAGGGGCCCCTCTTCCTGCTGGGCTTCTTCTTCATGGCCATCGGCCTGTCCTTCAAGGTGGCCGCCGTTCCCTTCCATTTCTGGAGCCCCGACGTGTACGAGGGATCCCCAACGATCGTCACCGCCTTCATGGCCACCGTGGTCAAGATGTCCGCCTTCGCGGGCTTCCTGCGGTTGGTGCAGATGGCATCCCTCCCCCCGGCCCTGGGCACCACGCTGCTGGCCATGACCGTCCTCACCCTGTTCGGGGGCAACATCCTGGCCCTGCGCCAGCAGGACTTCAAGCGCCTGATGGCCTACAGCAGCGTGGCACACACCGGATTCCTGATGCTGGTGGTGCTGGCCAACACGGCCGCCAGCGGCGGCACCCTGCTCTATTACACCCTCACCTACGGCCTGGCCACCGTGGGCCTCTTCGTGGTGCTCACCCTGGTGAAGCGCGCCGCAGCCGGCGATGGATCCGTGGCGGCCTTCCGCGGGCTGCTGGCCGCACGGCCCTGGCTGGCGGTGACCACCCTCGTGCTGCTGCTCAGTTTGGCGGGCATCCCCCTCACGGCGGGCTTCGTGGCCAAGTACCAGGTGTTCCTGCTGGCGTTGCAGGCGGGCTTCGTGAAAACCACCCTGTTCGCCGTGGCCATGGCGCTGGTGGGCATCTACTACTACGCGGTGGTGGTGCGCGAGGCCTTCAGCCCGGCCGAGCGGCCCCTGGAGCTGCAGGTGGCGCCGGTGAACGCGGTGGTGATCGCAGCCTGCGGCATCGCCGTGCTGGCCCTGGGCTTCTGGCCGGTGCTGGGCTAGGTCCCGCTCAACATCCCGCGCCGAACCGCTCCCGGAAGGCCTGCTCGAGCGCCTCGCGATGCCCGGGTGCCGCAATGGCGATGAGCGCGCGCGCACGCTGCTGCAGGTTGCGGCCGTACAGGTAGGCCACCCCGTGCTCGGTCACCACATAATGCACGTGCGCACGGGTGGTGACCACCCCCGCACCGGGGCGCAGGAAAGGCACGATTTTGCTCTGGCCGGCATTGGTGGTGCTGCACAGGGCGATGATGGGCTTGCCGCCCTCGCTCAGCGCCGCACCGCGCATGAAGTCCATCTGGCCGCCCACTCCGCTGAACTGGTAGGTGCCAATGCTGTCCGCGCACACCTGGCCGGTAAGATCCACCTCGATGGCGCTGTTCACCGCCACCACGCGGGGATTCTCGCGGATCACCTTGCCGTCGTTCACATACTGCGCATCCAGGAAGGCGAAAAAGGGGTTGTCGTCCACCAGGTCGTACAGCCGCCGCGTGCCAAAGGCGAAGGCCGTGGCCACCCTGCCGCGGTGCTTGCGCTTGTGCGCGTTGGTGATCACCCCGCGCTCCACCAGGTCGATGATGCCGTTGGAGCACAGCTCGGTGTGCACACCCAGGTCCTTGTGGCCGCCCAGGGCACCGAGGATCGCGTCGGGGATCGCGCCGATGCCCATCTGCAGGGTGCTGCCATCCTCCACCAGCGCGCTCACCAGGGTGGCGATGCGGCGCTCACGCGGACCGACCTGCGCGGCGTAGTCCACTTCGGGCAATGGCTCGGCGGCCTCCACCAGGGCGGCGAAGCGGCTTACGTGCACGTGCCCGTCGCCCAAGGTGCGGGGCATGAACGGGTTCACCTGGGCGATCACGGTGCGCGCGTGCCGCACGGCGCTGCGGGCCACATCCACGCTCACCCCCAGGGAACAGAAGCCGTGCCTGTCAGGCGGCGACACCTGCACCAGGGCCACGTCCAGCGGCAGGATGCCCTGCTCGAACAGGCGGGGGATCTCGCTCAGGAAAACCGGGACGTAATCGCCATGGGGCCCATCCACCATGCCGCGCATGTTGGCCGAGACGAAGAGCGCGTTGAGGCGGAAGGGGCCCTGCACCTCGGGGCGATCGAAGCCCAGGTCGCCGAAGGTGCTGATGGCGGTGAGCTCCACCTCGCGCAGCTCGGCATGGCGGTCCAGCAGGGCACGCACCAATGGCACGGGGGTGGCTGCGCTGCCGTGGATGAAGACGCGGTCACCGCTCTTCACCAACCGCACCGCCTCGGCGGCGGACATCCAGGGTGTGGACATGGCGCGAAGGTGGTGACGCGCGGCCGTCCAGCACCATGCGCGCGCGCAGGCACCACGCGCCTACGCATTCCCAACACATATGATACAAAGCCCCCCCCATCTGATATTGCTTTTCATAGCATATCGGGGGTTTTCGATAGGTTCGCCACGGACTTATGGCCCGGCGCCACAGCAGAAGGCGCCGGTAACGTGATCGACACACCAAGCCACCCGCTGTACACCGATCACAACCCATCGTCCCCTCGCCAGTGTAAACCCCGCACCATGCGCCACCTGCTCACCTCTCTCACCCTTCTCACCACTCTCACCCTCCACGCCCAACCACCGAGCTACGTCCCTACCAATGGTCTCGTGGGCTGGTGGCCGTTCAACGGCAATGCAAACGATGAAAGCGGGAATGGGAACAACGGGACGGTGAATGGCGCGACGTTGACGGAGGATCGAAATGGAATACCAAATTCTGCCTTTGCCTTTGATGGAATTGATGATTTTATCTCAATCTCCAGTTCGAGTTCACTTCAGTTCGAGCAAAACTTAAACTATTCCGTTTCTTTTTGGTTGAATTGCGGTGATCAAGTGACTAATCCGAATGGATATAACGGTATTTTAGGAAAATCATGGTCTTCAGGAAGCACTCCTCCGAGGGGATGGCAAATTGGACGCAACAATTCAACATTTCAATTTCAAAGCAGAGGAGGTGATGATTTAAATAATGAAAACGCAAATGGTCCTTGCGGTATGGACAATAATGAAGTTTTAATTGGCGAAAATATTCATCTCGTATACGTATTCGACAGGCAGTTCGATAGTCTAAAAATTCATATCAATGATTTACAAATCGATGGGTTGTTTTGTGCCGAAATCTCTGAAAACATGAGCAATAATTTTCCCTTGCTTATAGGTGTAGATAGAGAGGGCACGTTCTTTTCATCAGGAGTAATCGACGACATCGGCATCTGGAACCGTGCTTTAACCACCTCCGAAATACAGGCTCTTTACAACGCTCAATCTCAG
>CAZUNW010000152.1:0-227 GCA_964621425.1 uncultured Chryseobacterium sp.
CGACTACCGCTACTTTCCAGAGCCCGACCTGGCGCCCCTGCGCGTGACCGCGGAGCACCGCGAGCGCGTGCGCGCCTCCATGCCACCGCTGCCCCGCGATCTGCGCGCGCGCTACACCGGCGAGCTCGGGCTGAGCCCCTACGATGCCGGTGTGCTCACGGACGACAAGGCCACAGCGCTCTACTTCGAGGCCGTGCTCGCCACCTGCCCCAGCACCAAGGCGGCCG
>CAZUNW010000152.1:253-5909 GCA_964621425.1 uncultured Chryseobacterium sp.
CTGGATGATGGGCGATGTGCGCGCCTGGTGCAACGCCAAGGGCCATGGCATCGAGGCCTTCCCGCTGCCCCCCGTCCGCATCGCTGAGCTCATCGCCCTGATCGAGGCCGGTGAGGTCAGCCACAGCACCGCCTCCCAGCGCCTCTTCCCACTGATGTTGGACCGACCGGACGTGGCGCCGCGCCATCTGGCCGAGGCCGGTGACCTTCTCCAGCAACGCGATGACGGCGCCGTGGAGGCCGCCATGCGCGAGGCCATGCAGCGCTACCCCGACAAGGTGGAGGCCTACCGCAAGGGCAACAAGGGCCTCCTCGGCCTCTTCATGGGAGAGGTGATGAAGGCCACCAAGGGAAAGGCCGATCCGCGCCAGGCCAACGCCGTGGTGCGCGACCTCCTCGAGAACGGAACGAACACCTGAACCGCACACCCGATGATGCGCATGATCCCCATCCCCGCACTGGCCCTGACAATGCTGGCCTGCTCCAACACCGGCGGACGCCCGATCGACGTGCACTTCGAAGGCGCCGGCGGACGAACCGCCTATTTCGAACGCTTCGAGAACAGCCGCCCCGTGCGCGTGGACTCGGTGGTGCTATCCCCCGAGGGGAAGGGCACTCTCCGTGTGCCCACCCTGCCCCTCGACTTCTACCGGATCAGTCTCGACGCTGGCGACGGGCTCATCATCGCCCTCGACAGCACCGAGACCCTATCCGTGAAGGCCCGCGCCGGCGAACTGGCGCGGCCCACCGCCACCGAGGGCTCCCGCCACACACAGGACCTCCACGCCTTCTACCAGCAGGCCTACGTGCTCGACCTCCGGCTGGACTCCCTGCGCCGCAGGATGACCGAAGGCACCGGCGACAGCACCACCATCACCGCCTTCAACGCGTCCAACAATGCCTACTACGCGCTCTGCAAGGACGCCATCAACGGAAATCCAGGCTCGCCGCTGCAGCTCACCGCGGTGAGCAAGCTGAACCTGGAGCAGGACATGGACACCTACAAGCTGGTGCGCGACCAGCTCAAGGTCCCCATGGCAGGCTCCGGCTTCTACCGCGCGTTCCGCGACCAGGTGGACCGCATGGAGCGCCAGGCCGAGGTCATGAAGCAGCAGGAGGCCGAGATGCAACGCCTCGGCAACCTGGTGCCGGTGGGCGGCATGGCACCCGACTTCGCCCAGCAGACACCGGAAGGCCGCACCGTGAAACTGAGCGACCTGCGCGGCAAGGTGGTGCTCATCGACTTCTGGGCCAGCTGGTGCAAGCCCTGCCGCATGGAGAACCCCAACGTGAAAAAGGTGTACGAGAAGTACCAGCACAAGGGCTTCGAGATCCTGGGGGTCAGCCTGGACCGCACCAAGGACGCGTGGGTGGGCGCCATCCAGCAGGATGGCCTGCCCTGGAAGCACGTGAGCGACCTTGGCTTCTGGAACAACGCCGCCGCACAGCAATACGGTGTGCAGAGCATTCCCTACACCGTGCTGGTGGACCGCGACGGCAAGGTGCTGGACAAGAACCTCCGTGGCACCGCGCTGGAGCAGCGACTCGCACGGGTCTTCGGCGAATGACGGCCCGCCGGTCACACCCGGCCGACCACTCGTGTGATCGCACCCGTTGGCGTGCGCATGGCCCCGATGTTTGCCCCGGCCCACAGGCTGCAACCACCCCATGACCCTCCTGCCCGAACGCACCCGCCCGCTCCGTGCCGTCCTCCTCGCCGCGCTCTGCGTCCCGGCTGCCGCCACGCAGGCCCAGGTAAACTGGCAGCAGCGGGTTGACCATGCCATCTCGGTGCGCCTGGACGACCGCTCGCACCTGCTGCGCGGCGTGGCCACCTTCACGTACCACAACAACAGCCCATTGGCGCTGGACACCATCTGGGTGCACCTGTGGCCCAATGCCTACAGCGACCGCAGCACGGCGCTCTGCAGGCAACTGGTGGACGGCGGCGACCTGGACCTGCATTTCGCGAAGGAAGAGGACCGCGGCCGCATCGACAGCATCGCGTTCATCGCCACCCGTGGCGCGCACGACAGCCGCGCCGAACAGCTCACCTGGGGATACCATCCCCGGCACACCGACATCGCGTGGCTGAAGCTGGAGCGATCGCTCGGCAGCGGCGAACGCATCAAGATCACCACTCCCTTCCGCGTGAAGGTCCCCGACGGCCGCTTCAGCCGCCTTGGGCACACCGGGCAGGCCTACTACATCACACAGTGGTATCCAAAGCCCGCCGTCTTCGACGCACAGGGCTGGCATGCCATGCCCTACCTCACGCAGGGCGAGTTCTTCAGCGAGTTCGGGCGCTTCGAGGTGGACATCACCCTGCCCCGCAACTACGTGGTGGGCGCAACCGGCGTACTTCAGGATGAGGAGGAGCGCGCCTGGATGGACCAACTGGCCGGACGTCCGGTGCCACCCGCGCCCGCCCGGGGGACCGGGTCGGCCATACCCGCATCGGACAGCACGTGGAAGACGATCCGCTTCGTCCAGGACAGCGTACACGACTTCGCCTGGTTCGCAGACAAGCGCTTCGTGGTGCGCAAGGGAGAGGTGACCCTGCGCCGCAGCGGGCGCACCGTCACCACCTGGACGCTCTTCACCCCGCAGAACGCCGACCTCTGGAGCGATGCCGTGACCTACGTGAACGAAGGGCTGGCACACTACAGCAACTGGGTGGGCGACTACCCCTACCCCGCGTGCACCGCGGTGGACGGCACCATCAGCGCGGGCGGCGGCATGGAGTACCCCATGATCACCGTGATCGGCAACATGAACAACCGCGAGTCGCTTGACGAGGTGATCGCGCACGAAGTGGGCCACAACTGGTTCCAGGGTATCCTGGCAAGCAACGAACGCGACCACCCCTGGATGGACGAGGGGATGAACAGCTTTGTGGAACTGCGCTACATGCGCGCACGCTACCCGAATAGCCGCCCTTCGATGGGCCTTCCCGGGGACGGCCTCCTCATCGGTGAGGTGGCTGACCCGCACCGCTTCCGCAGCGAAATGGCCTACCTGCTGAACGCGCGGCGCGATCTGGACCAACCCATCGAGCTGCACGCGGACGGGTACAGCCAGATGAACTATGGCGGCATCGTGTACGGCAAGACGGCACTGGTGTTCGACCAGCTCCTCGCCTACCTCGGCGAGGAGACCTTCGACCGCTGCATGCACGCCTACTTCAACGAATGGCGCTTCAGGCATCCCGCACCGGCCGACGTGCGGCGCGTATTCGAGCAGGAGAGCGGCAGGGAACTCGGGTGGATGTTCGACGGGCTGATGGCCACCAACGCCAAGGTGGATGTGAAGGCGCGCCGACTCAAGGGCCGGGAACTGCGCTACACGATGCGCGGCGGGGTGGACATGCCCTTCCCGCTCAGCGACCCGGACGACCCCGCCAAGGGCAGTTTGTGGGTGATGCCCGACAGCACGCGCCGCACAACGCTGCCCTGGGATGCCCGGCGCGTGCGCATCGATGCAGCGGGCCGCACCCTGGACATCGACCGGCGCAACAACGCGGTGCGGGCGCACGGCCTATTCCGGCGCTGCACCCCCCAGCGGTTCGCCCCCCTGTTCGGCATCGGGGCCTCGGAAAGGCGTACCACCCGGGTAAGCCCCGCCCTCGGGTGGAACGCGCACGATGGCGTGATGGCCGGCATCGCGCTGCACAACATCACCGTGCCCGCCCAGCGCGTTGAATGGGCCGTGGCACCGCTTTACGGCACCCGCAGCAGCAGGCCGGTGGGCGGCGCACGCCTGTTCTGGAACCACGACCGCCTGGCGGGCGGCCCCATCGGGAACATCCACGCCGGGATCACCGCGCAGAGCGCATCCCTGTTCGCGGAGGAACCGCTGGAACGCTGGTACCTGCGTGTGTCACCGCAGCTGGACATCGACATGCGCAGCGACCCGCGCCGGCGCAGATCGGAGCATCGCGTAGGCTACCGCGCGGTGGTGCTCCGCGAATCGCTCGGCGGTATCCTCGGCGACACCCTGGAGGTGGAGCGCGTGCGCGAGGACATCTACCACGAGCTCTCCTACGCCGTGAAGGGACGCAGTGCGCTGAGGCCCGCCGCGTTGAAGCTGGACCTGCAGCACCACGAGGCCTTCACCCGGCTCGCCCTGGAGGCACGCCAGGCCTTCGTGTACGACAAGCGCAAGCACCGGATCGCCTTCCGCCTGTTCGCCGGGCAGTTCCTGCGCAAGGAGGATGCGCTCATGCAGCGGCAGATGGGGTGGCGCCTGCACTGGGGATCCAGCGACATGACCTTCGACCACCTGTTCATGGACCGGCAGGACGTGGGCACCAACACCGCGCAGCAGATGGCCAAGGACCAGGGTGCCTTCCGCGTGCCCACCGCGCAGGGTACCTCCGATACCTGGATCGCCGCGCTCAACATGGAGGCCGACATGCCCTTCAGACTGCCCCTGAGCGTCTACGCCAGTGCCGGTGCCGCGCCCTACACCCTGGTTGGCCCAGGAGGGCGCTCGGAGAAGTGGCGGATGCACGCCGAGGCCGGCATCGGCATCCGTATCGTACGCGACCTCGCGGAGGTCTGGATCCCGCTGGTCTTCACCAAGGAGATCGCCAACGAACTCGAGCTCCGCGATGTAGACCCCCTGGAGCGCATCCGCTTCGTGCTAGCCCTTGAGAAGCTGGACCCAGCGCGCCTTTTCCGGGGCCTGAGGCCCTGACCGGCCCAGTGCACCACCGGTATTCGCGGGCATCGTCGATCTTCGCAGTGGATGCAGCCCGGCAAACGGATCCATTTCCTGAGCGACTTCCATCTGGGCGTGCCCGATGCCGCAAGCAGCCTGGCCCGCGAGAAACGCATCTGCGCCTTCCTGGATGAGGCCGCAAAGGATGCCGCGGAGATCCACCTCCTCGGCGACCTGTTCGACTTCTGGTTCGAGTGGAAGAAGGCCGTGCCGCGCGGGCACGTGCGCCTCCTGGGCAAGCTCGCAGAACTCACCGACCGGGGCATTCCCGTGCACCTCCACATCGGCAACCACGACATGTGGATCTTCGATTACGTGCCGGCCGAGACGGGCGTGGTCCTGCACCGCGCACCCATCGTGCGCGACTTCGCCGGCAAACGCTTCTACATCGGCCATGGCGATGGCCTCGGCCCCGGCGACCATGGCTACAAGCTCATCAAGCGCATCTTCCGGAACCCGCTCTGCCAGTGGCTCTTCGCGCGGCTCCATCCGAACTTCGCACTGTGGCTGGGCGACTTCCTCAGCGGCCGCAGCCGCAGGAAGAGCCACGCGAACGACCGCAGGTGGCTGGGCGCCGACAAGGAGTGGCTGGTGCAGTACTGCCGCGAACTGCTGAAGCACGAGCGCTTCGACTACATGGTGTTCGGCCACCGGCACCTGCCCATCGACATGGACATCGCGCCGGGAGCGCGCTACGTGAACCTCGGCGACTGGATCAGCTATTACACCTATGCCACCTTCGATGGGAGCGAGCTGAAGCTGATGAAGCGGATGAGCGACCCTTCCACAGGCACCGGCCCGCTGAGCGCTGATGTGCGGATAACGGGGGGGCCTGCCACGTGACATGGCACAGCTGAGCACCCATCCCCTGAACCGTGCCGTGCTGGCCGCAGGCCTTGGCTTCTTCGTGGACGCCTTCGACCTGTTCCTGTTCA
>CAZUNW010000153.1:0-5908 GCA_964621425.1 uncultured Chryseobacterium sp.
CGCCATTTCGTGCGCCCGGGCATCACCGGCTGGGCCCAGGTGAACGGCTTCCGAGGCGAGACGCGCACCCCTGAGCTCATGGAGCGCCGCATCGAACTGGACGTTTGGTACTTGGAGAACTGGAGCTTCTGGCTCGACCTGCGCATCGTGGTGCGCACGGTGACCAACATGCTGGGCAAGGACCCGAACGCCTATTGACCACGGTCCGCGCTTGCAGGTCCGGAGTAAAGCACTATATTTGCCGTCCTTTTCAGAGCTGAACAGCCATGGCGAACCATAAGTCGGCCCTCAAGCGGGTGCGTCAGACCGAGACCCGCAACGAGCGCAACCGCTACCAGCACAAAACCACGCGCAATGCCGTGCGCAAGCTGCGTGGCACCACCGACAAGAAGGCCGCCACGGCCCTCCTGCCCGAGGTGAACGCCATGCTCGACAAGCTGGCCAAGCGCAGTGTGATCCACAAGAACAAGGCGGCCAACTTGAAGTCCTCCCTGGCCACGCACGTGAACAAGTTGAAGTGACCCCTGCGGTCACGATCCTTCCGGCGAAGGTCCTCCATACGGGGACCTTTGCTTTTTTTTAACCCATGGCCGAGCAGGGCACCGCACCGGGAAGGCTCACGATCCGTGAGTGGGCCAGCGACGACCGACCGCGCGAGCGGCTGCTGCTGCAGGGTGCCGGTGCGTTGAGCGATGCCGAGCTGCTGGCCATCCTGATCCGGTCCGGCACCGTGCAGGCCAGCGCCCTTGACCTGGCGCGGCAGGTGCTGGCCCTGGCGGGCAACGACCTTGGCCGCCTCGGCCGGTTGGGCGTGGCCCAGCTCACCCAGGTGAAGGGTCTCGGCGACGCCAAGGCCATTGCCATAGCCGCAGCGCTCGAGCTGGGACGGCGCCGGCGGGACACACCGCCCGACCAGCGTCCCCGCATCGCATCGAGCGCAGATGCATTCGACCAGCTGCGGCCAGCTTTGGGCGACCTGATGCACGAGGAGTTCTGGCTGCTGCTCCTTGACCGTGGCAACGCGGTTACCGGCCGTGTGCGCGTCAGCCAGGGCGGCATGCATGGTACCGTGGCCGACCCCAAGGTGATCTTCCGCGAGGCCTTGGAGCGCAAGGCAGCCAGTGTGGTGCTCGCCCACAACCACCCCAGCGGCCAGCTGCGGCCGAGTGAGGAGGACATACGCCTCACCCGCAAACTGGTGCAGGGCGGGCGCCTGCTCGACATCGGCGTCCTGGACCATTTGATCGTCACCGCCCACGGCTATTACAGTTTCGCGGACAACGGAATGCTGGCATGAGGACACTGATGAGCATCGTGGGCGCACGCCCCCAGTTCGTGAAGGCAGCCGCACTGCACAGGGCGGCATCAGCGCGCGAAGGGGTCCGGCACCTGATCCTGCACACCGGCCAGCACTACGATGATGCCATGAGCCGGGTCTTCTTCGATGAGCTGGCCATCCCTGCCGCCGATGTGCATCTGGGCGTGGGCTCCGGCAGCCACGGTGAGCAGACCGCGCGGATGCTGCAGGGCATCGAGCAGGCCCTGCAGACACACCGGCCTGACGTGCTAGTTCTCTATGGCGATACCAACAGCACCCTGGCGGGAGCGGTGGCCGCCTCCAAGCTGCATGTGCCCATCGCACATGTGGAGGCAGGCCTGCGCTCTTACAACAAGGCCATGCCCGAGGAGGTGAACCGGGTGCTCTGCGATCATTGCTCCACCTGGCTGTTCTGTCCAACGGCCACGGCCGTGGCGAACCTGGTGCGCGAGGGCTTCGCCCCGGGACCTGTCACCTCGCCCGGCCCGGACCATCCGGCCGTGGTGTTGAGCGGTGACGTGATGTTCGACAACAGCCTGCATTTCGCCGCGATGGCGGCCAACCGCTCGACGGTCCTCGCCGAGCTTGGCCTGGGTCCACAGGGCTTCTTCCTGGCCACCATCCACCGCGACTTCAACACCGACGACGAGGCGCGCCTGCAACGCATCCTGGGCGCCCTGCAGGCCGTGGCCGCGCGCCACGCCATGCCGGTGGTCGTGCCCCTGCATCCGCGCACCCGTGCCCGCCTGGCGCTGTTGGGCATGGACGCCGGGCAACTGTCCGGCATGCACATCATCCCTCCGGTGGGCTATCTGGACATGATCCAGTTGGAGCGGCACGCGCGCCTCGTGCTCACGGACAGCGGAGGGGTGCAGAAGGAGGCGTACTTCTTCCAGCGTCCCTGCGTGGTGTTGCGGCCCGGCACCGAGTGGGTGGAACTGGTGGAGCACGGGCAGGCCGCCCTAGCCGATGCCGACCCGCACCTCGTGGAGGCCGCCGTGGATCGCTTCCTCCGCGATGGCCTGCCCGCCTGTGCGCCGCTCTATGGCGATGGAGACGCCGCCGGCCTGATCTGCGACACGCTGCTCCGATCCGCGTGACCATGTTGAGGAGCCTGGCCGATTACCTGCACTGCTGGGTACAAGTGCTCCTCCGGCCCGGCATCCGTCGTGTGGTGCGCGCACATGCCGCTGCGCCCACCACCAGCATGGATGGATCGTCGACCGTTCCCGCACTCACCGCGGCGGTGGGCTGGCTCGCACGCGCACAGGACCACACCCCGGATGGTGGCATCGGTAGCTTCCACCTGGTACGCGGATGGGGTGCCACCTACCCGGAGACCACGGGATACAGCATTCCCACCTTGCTGGCCGCCGCCGCGTGCCTGCAACGCCCCGACCTGGTCGACCGTGCACTACGCGCCTCGGACGTGCTGCTTGCCATGCAGCGTGCGGACGGGGGCTGGCAGGGCGGACGGATCGGGGAGGACAGGCCTTCGGTGGTGTTCAACACGGCACAGGTGGTGCGCGGGCTGCTTGCCGCGCACAGGCACACAGGGGTGGCGCGCTATGCGGATGCAGCAGCCCGAGCCGGGGAATGGATCGTTTCTGTGCAGGATGCCGATGGCAGCTGGTCGCGGCACAACTTCATGGGCGCCGCGCGGGTCTATGACACCTACGTGGACGCACCCCTGTTGGAGCTGCATGCGTTGACCGGTGGGCCCGCCCTGCGCGACGCGGCCCTGCGCAACCTCGCGTGGGTGGAGGGGCGCCAGGCACCGAACGGCTGGTTCGCCGATGCGGACAACACCCTCCGTCACAACGACAGGCCCATCATCCATACGCTGGCCTACACCATCGACGGCCTTGCGGCCTGCGGCGAGCTGCTCGGTGACGACCGGTGGACGGCCGCCGCCCACCGCGCCGCCGTCCCCTTGCGCGACGCCTTCCTGCGCGACGGGTTGCTGCATGGTCGCTACGACAGTGCATGGCGGGGCAGTGAGTCCTTCATCACCACGGGCGGGGCCCAGCTGGCCATCGCATGGACCAGGCTGGCGCGCCACAGGGACGCAGCCGCCTTCACGGAGGCCGCCACCCGCATGCGCGCGCTGCTGGTGGATCTGCAGCAGCGCTCGACCCTGGGGCCGGCGGACATGCACGGCGCCCTCACGGGCTCCTTCCCGCTCTGGGGGCGCTACGAGAAGTTCGCCTGCCCGAACTGGGCCACCAAGTACCTCGCTGACGCCCTACTTTGTGCGGACGGCCGCACGTTCTGCTGAACCGGGCCGTATCGACCACGCCATGCCGCTCGTCCTCCTGGAGCATCCCTCACCGCGCGCCACCTGGGCGGTGGAGCATGTGCTGGGTCGCATCCTGGGCCTTCCCGTGCGCATCACCACCGACCGGTCGGCCTTCGCATCGGCGGGTGGAGCGCGCCTGAGCTACGGCGCAGAGCCCGTGGCGGGTGCGCTGCATGTGCCCTGGACCGGTGCGCTGGAGCGGCCGCCATTGGGTGACCCACCGTTGGGCGAGGTGCGCGGCATGCCTGTCCTGTTCCCGGCTACGGGTGGTCACGACCTGTTCGCCGCGGTCCTGTTCCTGCTGGCGCTGGTGGACGAGCAGCGCTGCACCGCACGCGATGCCCACGGCCGGGTGCCGTCCTCGCAGCTGTTCACCGTACGCTCCGGCCTCCACCAGCGACCATGGGTGGACCTGTGGGCGCTGGACCTGGCGGAGCGCCTGCGGGCGCATGCCCCGGGTATCGCCATCGCACGGCGCACCTACCACCACCAGCTGACGGTGGACGTGGACAATGTGCTGCGGTATGCGGGCCGTCCGTGGCATCGCGCCATGGGGGCCTCTGTGAGGGACCTCGCCGCGCTGCGTCCGCGCGGTGCCATGCAGCGCTGGTCCGTGAGGATGGGCGGTGCGCCGGACCCTTACATCCGTGCATTCGAGCGGCTGCAGCGCCATACGGAAGGGGGAGCCGCCCCCGTGCTCTTCCTGCTGCTGCGTGGCGATGGCCCCCACGACCATGCCGTGCCCCCGGGGCAATGGCCGCACCAGCTGGCGCCCACACTGCGTGGGGACACCGGCATCCGCATTGGCTGGCATCCGTCCTACGCCACCAGCACCGATGAGGACCGCTTCCTTTCGGAGCTGGCCCTCTTCGATCGCGAAGTGCGGCCCCGCACCCGCATCAGCCGGCAGCATTTCCTGCGCTGGCGCCTTCCGCATACGCTGCGGCGCCTGTCGGAAGCCGGCTTCGAGGAGGAGCACAGCCTGGGTTTCCCGGATCGCCACGGCTTCAGGGCGGCCACCTGCACACCCTATCCGTGGTATGACGTGGAGCGTGAAACGGCCACGCGCCTGATGTTGTGGCCCTTCGCCGCGATGGACAGTGCGTTGGTGGAGCGGATGGGCATGGACGCCCCGGCTGTGGAGCGCACCATGAACGCATTGAGCGACGAGGTGCGTGCCGTGGGCGGCACCTTCGTGAGCGTGTGGCACGACCGCTACCTGAGCGGCCACGGTCCCTTCGCGCCGTGGCCGGCCGTGTTCGAGCGCGTGATGCAGCATGCACGGCCATGATCAGGCACCTGCGCAATCCGGAGATAGACAAGGCGGCCTGGGACGCCCACCTGGCGCGTTGCGCCGGGCCGGTCTGGTACGCGCGGAGCGCTGTGCTGGATGCGACCTGTCCCGGCTGGGAGGCCCTCTGGGATGAGGAGCGTGGTGCCGTGATGCCGCTGACGGCCCACCGGAAATGGGGCCTGATCCCGTATCTGTACCAGCCGTTCCCGCTGCAACAGCTGGGGGTGTTCGCCGTTGCGGCCGATGCACGACTGGCGGGTGAGGTGCTGCGCGCCGTCCCGTCCCGTTTCCGGCTCGTGGACATTCACGTGAACAACGCGACCGTGGAGGGCGCAGGCAATGACTGGCGCTTTACGCCGCGGCAGGACCACCTGGTGCCGCTCGACCGGTCCATCGGCGATGTGCGGGCGGCCTACAGCACGAACCACGTGCGCAGCCTGAAGCGTGCGGTGTCCGCCGGGCTGGTGCTCGACAGGTCCATGGGGGCGGACGCCTTCCTGGAACTGCTCACCGGGGCCCCGCAGTGGCGCGACTGGCGCGTGGGTGCCCGGCAGGCCGGGGGGCTCGTTCGGCTGGTTCACATGCTGCTGCGCCAGGGCGAAGGTGAATGTGTCGCCGTGCTGCAGGGCGGTAACACCGTCGCTGCGGCCTGCTTCGTGCACCACGGCGACCGCACCATCTTCCTGAAGGGACTTTCACTGCCCGCGGCACGGCCGTTGAACGCGATGCACCTGCTGATCGACCACATGCTGGAGGACCGCGCCGGGCGCATGCGTTGGCTTGACCTCGCCGGGGGGAACGACCCTTCTCTTGCCCGCTTCTACGCGGGCTTCGGCGCGGTGCCAGCGCTATATTTACACGCCACGCGGCAACGTTTTCCCGTCCGCATCCGGCACCAATAACAGTGATATGATCGTTGAACTGGGCAAGGAGCGCACGGTGGTCAACCAGTACCTGGCCGAGAAAAACGGCGAGGGCGGCGCGCGTGCCTTCTGCG
>CAZUNW010000154.1:0-5863 GCA_964621425.1 uncultured Chryseobacterium sp.
CACCTCCCTGGCCCCGCCGCTCGGCCCGGCCGGAGACCTTGCCCTGGACACCGCCGCCGTGGAGGCCGCCCACGAGGGCCTCGCCCGCTTCGCCGAACGCCTGCGTGCCGCCACCGACCTGGGAGCGGCCCAACTGGACCTGCGCGTGGAACACGGCGAGCTGGCGCACGTGGTGGACCGCCTGGCGGATGCGCCGGGCACGGACCTGGTGGTCATGGGCACACGCGGCGCCAGTGGCCTGGAGGAGGCCCTGCTCGGCACCAACGCCGGCGACGTGGTGCGCCGCTCAAAGGCCCCCGTGCTCACCGTGCCACCCCACACCACCTACCGCGACCCCCGGCGCATCGTGGTGGCCGACGACGGCGGAACCGTGGACGCCCGCACCGTCACCCCCCTGCTCAACATCGCCCGCTGGCACCACGCCGAGCTCACCCTCGTGCGCGCCCTGCCCGAACGCGAGGACACCGGCGTGCTGCCCCCCTCCCCGCTGGACGAGCTGCTGGGCGCGCTGCCCCGTTCGGTGCACTTCCTTTCCGAGGCCAACCTGGTGACTGCGCTCAATGATCTGGTGGACCAGCTCGAGGCCGACCTGCTGGTGCTCACCCACCGCCACCGCGGTATGTGGCATGACCTCTTCCACCGCAGCACCACGGCCCACATGGCGATGCATACGCACGTGCCCCTGCTGGCCCTCGAGCAGCAAGCGACCCGCTGATGGCCGCACCCACTTTGGGCTCCTCGCTTCGCGTGCTCCGCTTCAAGGGCATCGGCGTGCACGTGCACTGGACCTTCCTGCTGCTGCTGGGCTATGTGGTGGTCACGGGTGTGGCCGGTGGCGCGGGCGCGATGGAGGTGGCCCTGCGGCTGGCCGAGGTGGGCCTCGTCTTCGTGTGCGTGGTGCTCCACGAGTACGGCCATGCCCTCACGGCCCTTCACTACGGCGTGCGCACGCGCGACATCACGCTCCTGCCGATCGGCGGTGTGGGCAGCCTGGAGCGCATGCCCGAGGAACCCGTCAAGGAACTCATGATCACCCTGGCCGGCCCGCTGGTGAACCTGGGCATCGTGGTGGTGGTGGCCACCCTCCAGTGGACGGTGTGGGGCGACGTGGTGTTCGAGGGCCCCGGCACCGACATGCAGCCCGTTCCCGGCCTGCTGGCCTTCCTGCTCACCGCCAACCTCGGGCTCTTCCTCTTCAACCTGCTACCCGCCTTCCCCATGGACGGGGGACGTATCCTGCGGGCGCTTCTGGGCCTGCGCCTTGGCCGGGTGAAGGCCACGCGCATCGCGTCAGGCATCGGCCGGGCACTGGCCGGACTCTTGGGCGTGGGCGGCGTGTTCCTCGGCGAGCCCATGCTCGCGCTCATCGGCATCTTCATCTGGTTCGCAGCAGGGGCAGAGGCCCGCATGGTGATGCAACAGGCCGCCCTGCGCGGCATCACCGTGCGCCGGGTGATGCGCAGCCGCTTCTGGACCCTGCCAGGCGATGCCACCGTGGTCCGCGCGGTGGACGAGCTGCTGGCCGGTGTGGAGCAGGATGTCGTGGTGCTGCACCATGGCGCCCCGGCCGGTATCGTCACCCGCCTGATGCTGATGGAGGCGCTGCGCCACCACCGTGCGGAGGCGCGACTGATCGACCTGCCCCCCCGACACGCACCGCCCCTGGGACCCGACGAGAGTGCCCAGGAGGCACTGGAACGGCTGGCCGCCTTGCGGCTGCCCCTGCTGCCGGTGGTGGAACTCGGCGCGCTCGTGGGCGTGCTGGAACCCGAGAACCTGGCAGAGTTCCTCACAGTGCAGGGCCTGCGCGCCCAGGCGCCCCACTGACGCTCAGCCCTGGGGTGGCTTCGGCCGGTGCAGCGTGAACACGCGGCTGATGTTGAAACCGAAATGGATGTCACCCTCCAGCCAGTCACCGGTGGTCTCGGTGATGAAGCCGCGTTCGAACATGGCCGTGGAGTTGGTGAAGTGCAGCTGGAACACGTGGCCCCCGGTCTCGATGTCGAAGCCGATGGACAGGGAATTCTTGAGCCCCGGATTGGGGTCGTCCGCACGCTCGGGCGGCACGGTGGCGGCACGCGCCTGGCCCGGCAGCATGTAGAAATACTCGGCGTTCACGGCCAGCCGTTTGGTGAGCTTCACACGGCCCGCGGCGCCCATGTTCAGCACATCGTGGGCCTCGTCCGTGGTGAGCACCAGGTTGCGGTGCACCCAGCCGGGCATCAGCTGCAGGCTGAACGACTCGCTGAACTTGCGCCCCACGATCACCTGGAATGCATAGCCCAGGCGGTGGGTGAAGTAATCGGGCTGGTCCGGCGCGTACCAGTCCGTCTTGTCCTTCTGCAGCATGTTCGCGCTCATGCCAGCGAGAACCGCGAGGGAGACCGGCATGCCGCAGCCGCTCTGGCACTGGCGCAGGACCTTGTACTTGGCGAAACCATCGAGCGTCTTCTGGAAGCTGCTGCGGCCGAAGCCCACCATGAGGCGATCGGTCACCCCGTAGTCCACACCGATGCGGATGGTGGCCTGGTCCAGGCCGAAGAGCTCGTTGATGCCCAGGTTCAGGTAGCCGAAGCGGTGGCTGATCTTCAGGTCCATCACCCCGTGCGAGGTGTTCTCCAGGCTGTGGGCGTTGATCACCCGCGTGGTCTTGAAGCTCGCGGTCGCATACTCGGCGGCAGCCTCCTCCTCGCCAAGCAGCCCCAGCAGGTCGTCCTGTGCACGCAGCGGCAAGGCGGCGAGCAGGGCCAGCAGGCCGAGGAGCGGAATGCGCATGGGCGTCGGTGTGTGGGGGATGGCGGGGCACGTGCCGCGGGAGCGCGTCACATGCGGGCGTGGTCGGCCTCGATGCGGATCACGATCTCCTTGGCGATGTTGTCGCGCACCATGCCGGGGATGGCGATGTTGTAATCCTCCGGGCGCACGGTGAAGCTGCCGGTGGCGCGGATGGCACCGGTGGGCTCCATGCCGAGCGTGCCCGTGGCCTTCACAGCCTTGGTAACGCCGTGCATGGTGAGCTCCCCTTCCACGGTGACCGGGCGGCTGCCGGGCTTCTTCAAGTCCTCGGCCGTGATCCCGGTGATACGCCCCTTGAAGGTGGCCTTGGGGAACTTGTCGCTCTCCACGTAGTTCTCATTGAAGTGCTCCTGCATCAGCGCCTTATCGAACTCGAACCCCTTCATGAGCACCGCCAGCTCGATGGCGCCGGTGGTGGCATCGAACACGCTGGTGGCCTTGCGGTTGTGGGCTTCGATCTTCTCCATCGGTGTGTCGCTGTGGAAGGAGATGTGCCCGTTGCGTGTGGCGTAACGCTCCTGGGCGGAAAGCGTGGCGACAGCGAGGAGCGCGGGAAACAGCAGGGTGATGCGGATCATGGTCTGGGTGTCTGTGTATGGCTTGTTGCAAGGATCATTCCACAAGGGCGCAGCGGTTCAGCACCACATCCATCAGGAGTCCGGTGCACTGGCCCTTGATGCGCACGTTGGACCCGGCTGCAACGGTGGGCGGCAGCTCGGCCTGGGCGAACTCGCAGGCCACACCGGCCAGCGCATCACCCGTCTCCAGCACCACGGTCACCATGCCGCCCTCGGGGGGCGACACCTCACGCACCGTGCCCGTAACGAGCACCACCTTGCCGTTGAACCGGGCATTGGCGGCGTTCTCATCGCTGGAGTAAGCGGCCAGCAGGGCGCCGGCCTCCAGGGTCTCGGCGGCCTCCAGCTCACTGGTGGGCACGGCGGTGCGGTTGTATTCGCGCCATGCGTACCACGAGCCACCTGCAATTGCGATGAGCAACACGATGAACAGGGTGCGCTTGGTCATGGGTTCAGTTGTTGGGGGCACCGGCCTTGATCCAGGCATCCAGCCGGCGCCTGTCGCAGTCCGGTAACAGGCCCGAGGGCGGCATCGAGGAGGGGGTGCCCAGCACGGCACGTGCCTCCAGCAGGCCCTGCTCGGCCGTGGCACGGACACCGTTGTAGGTGCTCAGGTCGGGGCTCTGTCCGCCCGCCACATGGCAACCAGGCACGGCACAATTCCCCTGGAGCAACGGCTGGATGGTGCCGCTGTACGTCACTGCGGTGACATCGCAGAAACGGGCCGGGTATAGTTCCTCCTCCACATCATAGTAGCAGCCGCCAAGAGCGACTGCGAGGAGGGCGAGGGGAACGAGGCGCATCAGTTGTTGGGCGCCCCCGCCTGGATCCAGGTCACGAACTTGTCGATCTCACACTGCGAAAGCTGGGGGCCCCATGGGGGCATCGGGATGCCGTTCGGCGCATGGGTGACCGATGCTTCCAGCCGGCCATCGAGCGCCACCGAGGCAAGTACCGCATGGGTGCTGAAATTCAGTCCCCCCTGGGGATTGGAACCACCATGGCAACCTGCGCATCGCTGCTGCACCAGGGGCAGGATCGCACCGGAATAGGTCACCACGGCCGTGGTATCGCACAGGCCAGTGCAGCTGTTGTTCTGTGCGCCCTGGGCCAACCAGAGTTCGATCAGGTCGATCTGCTGCTGGGAAAGCCCCGCCTGGCCAGGGGGCGGCATCACCTTGTCAGGGTCGGTCTCGTTGATCGCCTCCACCAGGTCACCGTTCTGCACGATGCCACTGGCCATGAGGGAGGAGAAGCTCGTGAGCTGGATGCCGTCGTTGTCGTTGGTGGGCTCGTCGTGGCAGCCGGGCACCGCGCAGTTGCTGATCAGGATGGGCAGCACCTGTTGCTGGAAATAAACCACCTGGGGGTCGCAATCCACCACCACCCCTCCCCCATCCTCATCGATCAGGGGCGCAAGCAGCGGCTCGTGCTTGCAGCCGGGCAGCCCGCCGACCAGACCGGCGAAAGCGAGCAGAACGGGCCAGTGCCGGACCACCGCAACGCGTGGCAGGGAGGGTCGCATGCCGCGAAAGTAGCACCCTTCCCGGCAGAGGCGGACTGATCGGGAGCAGGCTACACGCCCTTCGTAGAAAGCGACCCACCGCCCGCCGTAAACGGAAGCGCCCCGCTGTCGCGGGGCGGCTTGGCGGGGAGGGAGGGATTCGAACCCCCGGTACCCCGAAGGGCACACCTGATTTCGAGTCAGGCCCATTCGACCACTCTGGCACCTCTCCGAACGGGGCCGCGAAGATAGCGGGGGATGGCGAGCCCGCCCCCCCCCGGACCGGGATGCACGGCGGCGAGGGCCGGATCCGGGTACTTTCACGGCCCCGACCGGGATCCCCTCACGCTCCATGCCCCCCGTCCGCTCCTTCTGGCCACTGCTGGCCCTGGTACCCCTGGCCTGCGGCAGCACCAGCGGACTTGCCGACCCGCCCGTCAGCCACTACGAACCGCGCACCGTGTTCCACCGGGATGAGGTCTTCGTGCCCACCATCCGTACCGTGCAGTGCTTCAAGGCGGGCTTCGAACTGGCCGCACCCGTGATCGAGCTGGGTTCCAACGAGGCCGTGGAGCTGCGCTTCGATGACCTGAGCACCTACACGCTGGACCTGTCTTACACCATCGAGCACTGCAACGCCGACTGGACGCCCAGCGACCTGGCCAAGGGCCAGTACATCGCAGGCGCCTTCACCGACCTGGTGAGCGCCCCGCGGATGAGCTTCAACACGCTCCAGCCCTTTTTCCACTACAGCCTGCAGGTGCCCAGCACCATGATGCGGCCCACACGCTCGGGCAACTACATCCTCAAGGTGTTCCAGGGAGGCGACGAGGCGGACGTGGTGCTTACGCGGCGCTTCATGGTGGTGGAGCGCGCAGTGTCCATCGATGCGCGGGTGATGGCCAGCCGGGATGTATCCGTGCGCGACATCGCACAGCAGGTGGACCTCACCGTGCGCACCAACAACCTCACCGTGATCGACCCC
>CAZUNW010000155.1:0-2553 GCA_964621425.1 uncultured Chryseobacterium sp.
GCCGGCCCAGGCGCCCACGTTGGCGGGCATCTCCAACTGGGCCACGCTGCCATCGGGTTGTGTCACGATCTGCGAGGCTGCGGCTTGGTACTTGCTCACGAAGCTGCCGCCCAGGATCAGGTTCCATGAGCGGCTCCAGGAGGAGTCCAGCTCGCTGATGCTCAGCTCGGCGTCAGCCCCGCGTACCTGGCCCTCCCCCTTCACGGTGCCATCATCGAAGGCCAGGCGCTGTCTGCCCATCACCCCCTTGAGATAAAGGCCGGGCACGGGGCGGTATTTCACGCGCACACCGTCCATGGCGTTGTCAACGCCCAGGTAGCGCTCCTCGTAGCTGCGGAACACCATGCCCTGCCCGAACTGCTCGAAGAAGTTGCCCACCGTGACGTCGAGGTCGGCCAGGTGGTAGTTGATGTAGCGATAACCGACCCCCGTTCCCTTGTAGGGGGTACCTGCGGGGTAGCCCAGCAGTGATGGCTCGTAGCTCTCCAGCCGCAGGCCGGCCTGGAAATCACCCAAGGTCATCACCACGTTGCCCCACGAGTTGAGCCCCCATTGCTGGGGCGGGGGCACGGCACCGATGGCGGGGTCGGCGTTGTAATACTGGCCGTCTGCGCTGAAATTGCCGTGCACCTCTGGGGAGAGCTGCGCACTCACCGGGCCGATCGTGGCGGCGAGCGCGACGAGCGCGGCGAGGCGGATGCTGCTCTGCCTCATCGGTGTCACTTGCCGGCGGCCTGCTTCACCTTCTGGTAGAGCTCATTCTCGTCACCCGGCTCGTAGTTGTTGTGCTGGTAGACGATCTCGCCCTTGCCGTTCACCAGGAAGGTGTGCGGGATGTTGTTCACGTTGAGCGCCCGCTTGAGGTCGCCGTTGGGGTCCAGGAAGAACTCGTAGTCCCAGTCCTGGCCGTTCACGTAGGGTGCCACGCGGGCCATGCTGCGGGCATCGTCGATGCTGACGGCGATGAGCTTCACGCCGGTCTCCTTCTGCCACGTGGCGTATTTGTCGGCGATGGCGGCCAGCTCGCGTTTGCAGGGTGCGCACCAGGTCGCCCAGAAGTTGATGATCATGGGCTTGCCGCCGTTGTTCCAGGTCCGTGTGTCCACCTTCTTGCCGTCCAGGGCCTGGAGGGTGACGGAGGGCACGCGGCTCTGGGCGAGCAACAGGGCTGGGAGGCAGAGCAGGAGGGCGGCTAGGATGCGTTTCATGTTGGGAATGTTCGGGTTGCCGTGGATCCAAATATCGGGCCAAGGGAAGGGCCGGTGGTAGTCCACCGGCCCTTCCTGCCCGATCGGCCCGGAGGCTTACTTCGAAAGCGTGATGGTGCGCGTGGCCTGGAAGCCGTCAGCCACCACGTTCACCACGTAGATGCCGTTGGTGAGGGCGCCCAGGTCAATGGTGCGTGCGCCGGAGCCCTGGAGGCTGTTGGACAGCACGCGCTCACCCAGCACGTTGAACACCTCCACGCTGGCGGCACCGGCCATGCCCAGGTCGAGCGTCAGCAGACCGTTGGTGGGGTTGGGGTAGGCGCGCAGGTTCTGCTCCAGCGTGTTCTCGTCCATGCCCACGGTGGCAGGCGCCACGAAGCCGCGGCTGTCGCTGGCGCCGAATTGCCCGCCTTGGGCGAAGATCACGGGCGCGCCCCAGCTGTTGCGCAGCTTGTAGGAGCCCTGGCCGTAAGAGCAGCAGATGCCGTCACCGTAGGAGTCATAGATGGTGAAGGTGTAGCACTCGTTGGGGTTCAGCGAGAAGCTCTGCGTGTAGGTCTGGTTGTTGGCGTAGTTGCCGGCAGGGTCCTGGGCCACAACGGAGCCGTTGCTGTTGAACAGCTTCCAGGTGGTCTCGCTGGCGTAGTTGTCCGTGATCAGCTCCAGCGTCACGAGGGTGCTGGGCGCGTTGGGGGCTTCCGAGAAGGTGGCCTCCTCGATGTTGCCGCCGGGGTTCGCGTCACCGCTGACCACGACCTCCATTTCGAAGTTCTCCGTGCCGGTCACCGTGGTGGTGGCGAAGTCCACTTCGGCGTGTTGGAAGGGGGCGATGGAGCCGGTCCAGTTCAGGGTCTCGATCACCGTGCCGTTCTGCTTCAGCTTCAGCTGGGCGGCGGTCAGGGCGCCGCTGCCCTGGTTGAAGACATCGGCGAAGGGCTTCTCACCGGGGCAGAGGCTTCCGCCCTCCACTTCAAGAAGGTGGGCATCGATGGCTCCGTTCGCGAAGGCGGCGGGGCAGGCGTTCTTCCAGCTGGAGAGGAACTCCTCCCAGGTGGCCTCGCGGCTGATCTCCACACCGGCGCTTGCGCCCGGGCAGTGCATGTACAGGGTGGGGAACGCCGAGGTACCATAGGCCTGGCGCAGGGTGTTGCCCTGGCCGCTGGGGCCGATGATGGGATACGGCGTACCGGTCACCCAATCACCCTGGGAGCCGGATGCACCCTGCAGCAGCGCAAGCGTGCTCTGCGGGTTGCTGGAGCCGTCCACGAAAAAGATCATCAGGTCGTTGGTGCCGTCCGGACCGAATTCATGGTACAACTTGTCCATGATGCCGCTGTTGTGCCAG
>CAZUNW010000155.1:2563-5702 GCA_964621425.1 uncultured Chryseobacterium sp.
CTCATGTCCACCAGCACCGTTTTGCCGGCTGCGAGGTAGTTGGCAATGCTGTGGGAGGTGCCGTTGATGTCCGTGGCCGTCCAGCTCTGGTTCTGGGCGCCCACGGCAAGGCTCAACGTAAGGCCTGTACCGACGAGTAACGTTCTGCGCATCATGGGGGATTGGGTTCGTTTGGGGTTGTGCACCCTTCCAACGCTCACCGAGCGGAGGCAGGGCAGGAACCAAAGGTAGGTGAACCCCGGGCAATGACGATCGGCAGTGCCCGCTTTCTTGGGATCCTATCGACCCGCGTCCGCGTAAGGCGTTGCCTGGCATGGCCACCCGGCTGCCGGATCACCCTATCTTTGCCATTACGGGTCCCAAGGCCCCGGATAATCTCCATCGCATGAAGCGAGTATTACTCCTGCCCGCCCTGTTCTCGATCGTCCCGATGGCCCAGGCCCAGCTGGCCCTGCTGCAGGACCTGTCCGGTAACACCGTGAACGGCCAGTTGGTGGAGCACTGGGGGGACAACGCCACCTCGAACCAGGAGGTGGACATCCACCTGACGCTGAACGGCAACGTCAACAAGACGGTGAACGTGCGCCGCTATGAACTCGCCGTCGGTGCCAATACCGAGAACTATTTCTGCTGGGGCGTTTGCTACGCCCCGCAACTGGCCGGCGCGCTTCCCGTGTGGAACGCCCAGCCCCAACACGCCATCCAATGCCAGCCCGGGGTGGAGGTGACCAACTTCCACGCCTACCACAACCCCAACGGGGTCAACGGGTCTAGCACCTACCGTTATGTGTGGTACGATGTGGCCAACCCGTTGGATACGGCCTTCTGCGACATCCGTTTCCAGGTGACGCCCGTTGGTCTGGACGAGCTGGCCGTGGAGCAGTTCACCGCATTCCCGAACCCGGCCGAGGGTCAGGACGCGCAGGTGCGTTTCGCCCTCACCCCCGGGGCTGCGGGCGCCACATTGTTCGTGCACAACATGGTGGGTGAGGAGGTGTTCCAGTCGCCCCTGCGGTCCGCAGCTGGCCGGGTGATGGTGCCCACGGCGCGTTTCGTGCCGGGCGTGTACTTCGCTTCGCTGCGCCTGGGTGGCCGTTCGCTGGCCACCATCCGCCTGGTCGTTTCCGGTCACTGAGCCTTGCCGAGCAGCCTGGCGGCCAGCGCGGGCATTCCTGCACCGGCCGTCTGGCGGATGTGTTCCACGCCCGGTGGGTGGTAGGGTACGTCCTCCGGGTCGATGACATGCGCGGGTCTGCCAGGTCGGAGGGCGTTCACCGCCCCTGCCGCAGGATACACCTGCAGGCTGGTGCCCACGATGATGAGGCGGTCCGCCCGGGCGATCAGCTCCTCCGCGTCCCGTATGAGCGGCACGGGCTCCCCGAACCACACGATGTGCGGCCGCAGTTGCGCACCCCGTGGGCACAGGTCCCCGAGGCGAAGGGATGGCCCTGCGATGGGCAGCACGATGTGCGGGTCGGCCGTGCTCCGCGCCTTCAGCACTTCCCCATGCAGATGGAGTACGCGGGTGCTGCCCGCCCGCTCATGCAGGTCGTCGATGTTCTGGGTCACCACGTCCACATGGTGCGCGCGCTCCAGCGCGGCGATGGCCAGGTGGGCTGCATTGGGCCTGGCGGCAAGCACCTGGGCCCTGCGCTGATCGTAGAAACGCAGCACGAGGGCGGGGTCCCGTTCCCAGGCTCCAGGGGTGGCCACGTCCTCCACGCGGTACTCCTCCCACAGGGCGCCGCCCCCGGTGGCGGAATCGGAGCGGAAGGTGCGCAGGCCGCTCTCGGCGCTCACCCCCGCCCCGGAAAGGACCACGATCCGTTCCCGTTCCATGCCACGAAGGAAGCGATCCCGGGCTGGTCCCGGATCAGCGGAAGCTCCTACCTTCGCGCTTCGCAAAACCCGCGCCCATAAGAGGACCGCTACTCCGGAACATGCTGGTTGATCCCATTCCGGGCATTCGATGATCGAAAGCCTGAGCGGCACCCTTTTGGAGAAGAGCCCCGGCCATGCCGTGGTGGAATGCCATGGCGTGGGCTATTGGGTACAGGTCCCCCTTTCCGTGCATGAGCAGTTACCGGCGCTGGAGCGCCCGGTGCGGCTGCATGTGCATTATGCGGTCACGGTGGACGTGCGCAGCGGGCAGAGCGAGCACCGCCTGTTCGGCTTCACGCACGCGCACGACCGCACCCTGTTCCGCCAACTCATCACCGTGCAGGGCGTGAGCGCCACGTTGGGCATGGCCATTCTGGGCGCGCGCCGTGCGGATGACCTGCGTTCGGCGATCGCCGGCGGCGATGAGGGTGCCCTGCGCGGAGTGAAGGGCATCGGCCCGAAGCTCGCGCAGCGCATCATCGCCGAGCTGGCTCCCGTGCTGGCCGGTGCGCCGCTGCCGGCAACGGGTGCGGCCGGGGGCAATACGGTGCGCAGCGAGGCGTTATCGGCCCTGGTGTCCCTGGGCCTGGACAGGGCCAAGGCCGAGCGTGCCCTTGGCGCAGTGTTGAAGGAGCACGCGGATGCCTTGCCCCCGTTGGAGGAACTGATCAAGTTGACCCTGAGGAACCTGTGAAGCCGGCGGTGAGGTGGACCGAAGGGCGCGGAATGGCGCCGTTGCAGTGGACGGCCCGCTGGGCGGTGCTGTTGCTGGCCGTGCTGCTGCCGGCACTGGGCCAGGCCGCGCTCGACCTGGGCTTCCTGGAGCAGCAGGTGGACAGCCCGGAGGTGGAACTTGTATGGCCCATCCAGACCGATCCGGGCACGGGCCAGAACAATGGCGTGGTGGACCTGGAGGACCCGCAGAACATCGAGAGCGATGTGATTTACGACCCGGTCACCGGCCAGTACATCCTGAACCGCAGCGTGGGCGGCTCCTTCGACTACCGCCCGCCCATGAGCATGTCGCTGGATGAGTACCTGGAGTACGACATGGAGCGTGCCATGCAGACTTACTGGACGGAGAAGAGCACCAGCGAGACGGAGCGTGCGGCCAAGGGCCTGATACCGACCCTGAACGTGAAGGGCGAGCTCTTTGACCGCATCTTCGGCGGCAACACCATCGACATCCGTCCCCCGGGGTCGGCCGAGATCATCTTCGGGGTCAACGTGTCGAAGACGGAGAACCCACGGATACCGG
>CAZUNW010000156.1:0-484 GCA_964621425.1 uncultured Chryseobacterium sp.
AACGTGGCCCGGGAACGGGCGGCCTCATGATCGTCCGCGTGGTGCGCATGACCTTCCGACCGGAGGTCGCCGGTGAATTCCTAGCCCTGTTCGAGGTGTGGCGGCACCGCATCATCGCCATGCCGGGTTGCCTGCACCTGGAACTGCTGCGTGATGCCGTCGATGCGCGGGTGTTCTTCACCTACAGCGTATGGCGGTCCGCCGAGGACCTGGAACACTACCGGCGCTCTCCCGTTTTCGGGGAGGTATGGCCGGCGGCGAAGCCCCTGTTCGCGGAGCCCGCGGAAGCGTGGAGCTGCGAACGCCTGCACCAAATGGACTCCCGATGATGAACCGGCTGATGCCCCTTGCGACCCTGTTCGCCACCCTCCTTCTCCCCGCCCTGCTGGTGGGCCAGCAGGATGATGCGCTGCTGCGCAGCGCGGACGCGGCCTATGCAGCGGGACAGCTGGACAGTGCGCTGGCGCGCGTGGAGCGTGTGCTG
>CAZUNW010000156.1:494-5599 GCA_964621425.1 uncultured Chryseobacterium sp.
TGGTGGCTGACAAGGGCTCGGCGCGGGGATACAAGTTGCGGGGCGACATCCGGCAGCGGCGGCAGGAGCTCGACCTGGCGCTGGCCGACTACAAGGAAAGCGAGCTGCTGGACCCGGCGAACGCGCGGCTTTACGTGAGCCGGGCGGCCGCGCGCATCTCGGGCGGCAACATGAAGGGCGCCCTGCGCGACCTGGACAAGGCCATCGAGCTGGACCCCGCGGACGCGGACGCCTGGTACAACCGGGCCTGCGCCTTCTACATGCTGCAGGACCTCACGCAGGCGCTGAAGGAGAGCGAGAAGGCCCTGAAGCTGCGCGCCGACCATGCCGACGCCCTCTTCCTGGGCGGGGTGGTTAAGGGCGAGCTGTTCAAGGAGGATGCAGGCCTGGAGGATATCCGCAAGGCCATCGCCCTGAAGCCCTCGATCCCCGGCGGGCGGATGAGCGCGGCCATCCTGCTGTTCGAACTGGAGCGGTATGACGAGGCCGTGACCGCCTTCGGCGAGGTGATCGCCCGGGATACCGCCCTGGCGGACCTGCGGGACGCGCACTACTACCGGGGCGACAGCCACTACCGGATGAAGCGCAAGGAGGAGGCCTGTGCGGACTGGCGGGCGAGCGCCCGGCTGGGCGACAAGGACGCCGGCTACATCGTGAGCACGTACTGCGAGACGGACGAGGAGCGCATCCCGCGCAAGCCCCAGCGCAAGCGCCGCCGCACGGAGGTGAGCTTCTGACGGGGCGGCTCCATTGCGACCGCGTTATCTTCGGCCGCCTTTCCGGCGCGAACTCGAATGCGGGCGTTGATCATCAAGGAGGTGCGCGGCTTCGCCGGCTCCCTCATCGGGCACATCACCGTGGTGGTGTTCCTTCTCATCACCGGCCTGTTCCTGTGGGTGTTCGAGGGGAACCTGCTTGAGCTGGGCTACGCCGACCTGGCCCCCCTCTTCCAGCTGGCCCCGTGGGTGTTCCTGTTCCTCGTTCCGGCCGTAACCATGCGCAGCTTCAGCGAGGAGCGGCGCACCGGCACCATCGAGCTGCTGCTCACCCGGCCCTTGAGCGAGGGCGCCATCGTGGGTGCCAAGTACATCGCAGCGGTGCTGCTGGTGATGGCGGCCCTGCTGCCCACCCTGGTCTACTACTGGAGCCTGAAGCAGCTGGCCGTGCCGGTCGGCAACGTGGACAGCGGCGCAACCTGGGGCTCCTACCTCGGGCTGTTGCTGCTCGGCTCGTGCTTCGCGGCGATCGGCGTGTTCGCCTCGTCGCTCACCGACAGCCAGATCGTGGCCTTCCTGATCGCCGTGTTCCTCTCCTTCTGCCTCTTCATGGGCTTTGAGCTGGTGGCCAGTTTCGACGCCTTCGGCGCGCTGGAGGGCCCCATCAAGGCCATGGGCATCCAGGAGCATTACCGCAGCATCAGCCGGGGCGTGGTGGACCTGCGCGACGTGCTTTATTTCGCCGGCGTGTCGGCCATCTTCCTGCTGGCCACGCGTACCGTGCTCCAAAGCCGCACCTGGTGACATGGCGCGCCCGGCACGTTCACCCCGCACACGCGACCTCATCGAACTGGTGTCGGGCATCGGCATCGTGCTGCTGGTGCTCTTCATCAGCGGCTTCGTACGGTTGCGTGCGGACCTCACCAGCGAGGAGCGCTACACACTGAAGGCGACCACGCGCGAGCTGGTGTCCGGGCTGGACGACCAGGTGTTCGTGAAGGTGTACCTGGCGGGCGACCTGCCCGCCGACCTGCGCCGCCTGGGCGAAGCCACGCGTGAACTGCTGGACGAACTGCGTGTGGACGGACCTGAACGCCTTAACTACACCTTCATCGACCCCTCGGCCGACCCGGACGAGAAGGTACGGCGCGAGGTGTACGCTGCACTGGAGAAGGAGGGCCTGCAGTACAGCAGCATCCGCATCCGCGAGAAGGACGGCTTCAGCGAGAAGATCGTCTTCCCCGGTGCGCTGGTGACCTACCGCGGACGCACCGTGGCCGTGCAACTGCTGAAGACCCAGCTGCGCACCCCGGACGCGGACATGGTGAACCGGTCCATCAACAACCTGGAGTACGAGCTGGGCAGCGCCATCCGGCAGCTCACGCGCAAGGAGCGCCCCCGCATCGCATTCCTGGAGGGGCACGGCGAACTGGAACCCATCCGCGTGCGCGACGTCACCACCCTGCTGGGCGAGCACTATGACGTGTCGCGCGTGCGCATTGACGGGCAGCTGGCCGCCCTGAGCGAGCGCCTTGAAGGCGCGCGGTACCGCACCAACCGCTACGACCTGCTGGTGGTGGCGAAGCCGGACAGCGCGTTCCCGGAAAAGGACCTTTACATCATCGACCAGTTCGTGATGAACGGCGGGAGGGTGCTGTGGCTGCTGGACGCCATGAACGCCAACCTGGACAGCCTGCGGCGCAACCAGTACAGCATGGCCACGGCCATGGACCTGGGCGTGGACCAGCTGCTGTTCGCCTACGGGGTTCGCATCAACAACGACCTGCTGCTGGACCGCAGCTGCGCGCCCATCGAGATCTTCACCACTCCATACGGCAACCAGCGCAAGCTGGAGCGCTTCCCGTGGTTCTTCGAGCCGGTGCTGATCCCCAAGGAAGGCCACCCGGTGGTGAACAACATCGACCCGGTGCACACCCGCTTCGTGAGCAGCATGGACACGATCGGCACCGACAGCATCCGCAAGACCATCCTGCTCACCACCAGCCCGTACAACGGGGTGCTGCGCAACCCGGTGCGGGTGGCCCTCAACATCGTGGAACTGCAGCTGGGCATGGACCGCAAGGGCACACCTGCTCCGGTGGCCGTGCTGATGGAAGGCCCCTTCACCTCGGCATTCACCGGGCGGCTCACCACCCGCTTCCTGCAGGAAGGCGACCCGAATTTCCGCGCCAAGGGGCGTTCATCGGCGCAACTGGTGATCAGCGACGGGGACGTGATCGAGAACCGGGTGGACCCCGTGAAGGGCATGTACTACATGCTGGGCTACGACCGCTACGCCAACGCCAAGATCTACGGAAACCGCGAGCTGCTGGTGAACGCGGTGAACTACCTGCTTGACGACCGGAGCCTGATCAGCCTGCGGGCCCGCAGCATCACCCTGCGCCAGCTGGACCCGGTGCGGAGCGCCAGCGAGCGTCCGTACTGGTGGGCGGTGAACCTGGCCGCACCCAGCCTGCTGGTGTTGCTGACGGGCCTGGTGCTGCACCTGCTCCGGCGCAGGCGATACGCACGAACGGCATGAAACGCACCCTCCCGATCGTCGCGGTGGCGGCGGCCCTGGGCGCGCTGGCCTGGTGGCTGAAAGTGCGCGACACGGGCACCACATTGAGCGGTCCCCTCACGGACTTCGCCGTGGCTGACACCGCCGCGGTGGACCGCATCTTCATCGCCGAGCCGGACGGGCGCACGGTGGACCTGCGGCGCGGGCCGGATGGCTGGACCGTGAACGGGCGGCTGGCGGCCAACCCCATCCCCGTCAACCTGCTCCTGAAGACGTTCCTGCGCGTGGAGGTGCGGGCGCCGGTTCCCAAGAGCGCCGAGGCCAATGTGCTGCGGCTGATGGCGGGAACCGCCAAGCGCGTGGAGATCTACATCGGGGGCGACCGGCCGGACCGCATCTGGTTCGTGGGCCATTCCACCAAGGACCACTTCGGCACCTACATGGTGCTGGAGAAGCCGTCCACCGGGCGCTCCAGCGTACCGTTCGTGATGGGCATGAGCGGATTCACCGGCTATCTCACCCCCCGCTTCCATGCGGACGTGGACGTGTGGCGCAGCAGCCTGCTGCTGCTGGAGCGCGACCTGGCCTCGCTGCGCGAGGTGCGCCTGGAGCGTCCGGCCGACCCTGCGGCCGGGGTGCGTGTGTCGCTGGACGAACGGGGCGCACCGGGCCTGCTGGACGATCAAGGGCGCACGCTGCCGATGGACACCGCGGCCGTGCGGGACATGCTGCTGCCCCTGCGCGGGCTGAACTTCGAGTTCGTGGAGCGGCAGCTGACGGCCGCCGAGCGTGACTCGGTGTTGCGAAGCGCTCCCTTGGTGCGTCTCACCCTGCAGTGGCGGGACGGGCGCGAGCGCACCATCCCCTTTTGGAGCAAGGGCGCCTACGCCGGGCAGCGCGATGCCATGGGCGTGCTGATGAAGGAGGAGGACGTGGACCGCCTGTACGCCGCGGTGGAGGACACCGTGCTGGTGGCGGTGCAACGGCTGGGCGCCGACCGGATCCTCGTGAGCCGCCAGGCCCTGCTTCCGAAGGGGCCGTGATGTGGAAAAAGCCCCGTCCGTGTTGATAAAACGGGGCGAACGGCGGGGGGCACCCGGCTATCTTTGCCAGCGAGCAACGCACCCGCGGTGCGTTCATCCCGATCAAGCATGTCCGAAGAAACCGCTGCCGTGGAGACCACGGCCAAAGCGCAACCCACATCCCGTTCCGGAATGAAGTTCATCGTTTCCAGCACTGCCCTGCTGAAGCAGCTCCAGATGCTGCAAGGTGTCCTGGCCAGCAGCAACACCCTGCCCATCCTCGACAATTTCCTGTTCGAGGTGGACGGCAAACAGCTCACCCTCACGGCCTCCGACCTGGAGACCACAATGACGGCCACGATGGCCATCGAGGCGAAGGACAAGGGCAGCGTGGCCATCCCGGCCCGCCTGCTGCTTGATACCCTGAAGGCCTTCCCGGAGCAGCCGCTCACCTTCAGCATCGACGGCAAGCACCATGGGGTTGAGATCAGCAGCGACCAGGGCAAGTACAAAATGACGGGCTTCAGCGGGGCCGAGTTTCCCAAGAGCCCCGTGCTGGAGGACCCCTCCCGCTTCGTGCTGCCGGCCGGCACCCTCGCCACGGCGATCAACAAGACGCTCTTCGCCACGGGCAACGATGACCTGCGCCCGGTGATGAGCGGCATCTTCTTCGAACTGGGCGAGGAGGCCGTGCGCTTCGTGGCCACCGATGCCCACAAGCTGGTGCGCTACATGCGCACGGATGTCCGGGCCGACAAGCCCTCCACCTTCATCGTGCCCAAAAAGCCGCTGAACCTGCTGAAGAACGTGCTGTCCGCCACCAACGCGGAGGTGACCGTGAACTAC
>CAZUNW010000157.1:0-5583 GCA_964621425.1 uncultured Chryseobacterium sp.
CCATTGAGACGCTCACCGTGCAGGTGCCCGAGCAGTTCAGCAGCCGGGTGATCGACCATGTGACCCGGCGCAAGGGCGAGATCCTCAACATCGAGCAGAAGAGCGACCGAACGGTGCTTGAGTTCAGCATCCCCGCACGGGGCATCATCGGCCTGCGCAACGTGCTCCTCACCGCCACCGAGGGCGAGGCCATCATCGCCCACCGCTTCCGGGGCTACGAGCCGTTCAAGGGCCAAATCGCCACGCCCCGCCCGGGGTGCATCGTGAGCGCGGAGACGGGCACCGCCATCGCCTACGCCATCGACAAGCTGCAGGACCGCGGCAAGTTCTTCATCGAGCCCGGTGAGGAGGTCTACGCCGGCCAGGTGATCGGCGAGAGCCCCAAGCCCGGCGAGGAGCTCGGCGTGAACGTGATCCGGGTCAAGAAGCTTACCAACATGCGCGCCAGTGGCAGCGATGACAAGGTGAACATCGCACCCGCCGTCAAGTTCAGCCTCGAGGAGTGCATGGAGTACATCGCGGAGGACGAATACCTCGAGGTGACGCCCAAGAGCCTGCGCATCCGCAAGATCCTGCTGGACGAGAACGAGCGCAAGCGCGCCGCGAAGAAGCTGCAGGAGGCCTGAACCGCGTATCGCGGCAGGCCGATCGAACCTGCCGCGTGCAGGCGTGTACCGGTGGTCAGAACCCCGTCCCGTTGGGCGGGGATGACCAAACGGACACCCCATGAACAAGCGCATCCTGATCGTCGCCGCGTTCGCCGGCGCAACCGCCACCCTGTTGGTGCTGGCCGCGTTCAACAGCCCCGCGGTCCCTGCCGACCGCCTCCACTGCGCACCGCCGCCCACGAAGCCTCCCGGCTGTGTGTTCAAGACCGTCTATGAGGGCGAAGGGCTGGACAGCGGCTTCGTAGTGCGTACCCCCGATGCCGTACTGGCCGCCGAACAGCGTGGACTGCGCTGGCTGGTGGGCGCCCAGGGCGCGGACGGTGGCTATGGTGCCGGCAGCCATGCCCGGCAGGACGTAATGGACCCCCTCGCGGTGGCCAGCGACCCGGCGACCACCGCGATGGTGGCCATGGCCATCATGCGCATGGGCAGCACGCTGGACCACGGTGCTCACGCGCAGCAATTGGCGCGGGCCACCGAATACCTGCTGGTTCAGGTTGAATCGGCCCCGAAGGTGGCCATCAACATCACCCGGTTGCAGGGTACGCAGATCCAGGCGAAGCTGGGCGCCAACATCGATGTCGCACTGGCGGCACAGTACCTGAGCAACCTGGTGGCCCGTCTCGGTGACCGGCATCCGCTGCGGCTGCGATGCATGCGCGCGCTGAACACCTGCGTGGACATGATCCAGCGGGGGCAGAACGCCGATGGCAGCATGCGCGGCGATGGCTGGGCGGGTGTGCTCCAGAGCAGCTTCGCCGCCAGTGCTCTGGAGAGCGCCAGGACGCAGGGCGCCGATGTGGATGACGAGGCGCTGCGGCTGGCGAGGGACTACCAGAAGGGCAACTTCGACGCCGACAAGGGCACCGTGGCCACCGAGCGGGCCGCAGGCATCACGCTCTATGCTGTGAGCGGCAGCACCCGCAACAGTGCGGCCGAAGCGCGGGAAGTGAACGAGCGCCTGGCGAGGGCCAGGGGCGAGGGCAAGGTTGCGGCATCGGCACCTGTAAGCGTGAAGACCCTGGAGGATGCGGGATACAGCCGCACGGAGGCCGAGCGAATGAATGCCGCATGGCAGGTGTACGATGCCGCCAAGCAGCAGGCCCAGCGTGCGGATGTGATCAATGGCTTCGGTAACAACGGGGGGGAGGAGTTCCTGAGCTTCCTGCAGACAGGCGAATCATTGGTGATCGCCAAGGACCAGGGATGGCGTAACTGGTACCAACAGACCACGGGCCGGCTGATCGGGATCCAGAACAACGACGGTAGCTGGAATGGCCACCACTGCATCACCAGCCCGGTGTTCTGCACAGCCACCTCCCTGCTCATCCTCAGCATCAACAACGACATCGAGCACCTGCTGGCGCAGGGTGCGGTGAAGTACAGGGGCCAGTGAGCCTGGCGCTCCGTGCCTCGGGAGGCCCGCCCTGCGCGGGCCTCCCGAGGGGGGCTTGCGCCCGGGGTGGGCTTTACCCGAACTTTACATCAGCTTGATCATGCAATGACATTAGCTGCCGTCCATAAACTCGCTGCGCGCGCGGCCATGCATCGCCGGTATGATCCCGCGATGAACGGTCTGGCCGCGTGGCGTCTGGCCTTGTCCGTGCCGCTTGAGCGGCGCAAGCAGATGGCCCTCGGTCGTGCGGCCCTCGCACGGTACGATCTCCCGGGTGCGCAACTGGTATTCCTGAGCGCCTCCGGCAACCTGGTGTTCCGCGTCGTGCTCGGGGACCGTTCGTATGCGCTGCGCATCGGAACGCCCGGCCGGCGCACGCTGCAGCAGGTGGAGGCGGAACTGGCCTATGGGGCGGACCTCCGGCGGGAACTGGGCATCCGCACACCGCAGGCGCTTCCCGGGCGGGATGGCCGCGCGGTGCAGGTGTTCCACGGCCCTGATGGCATGATCCGTCCCGCCGTGCTGTTCACATGGATGCCCGGGGCGGGCTTCGGTGACCGCCCCACACCGGCGCAGATGGAGGTCCTTGGACGGTGCCAGGCCCGCATGCATGCCTTCGCTTGCAGTGGTGGTCATGCCTGTGCACAGGACCGGCCGCGCCTCGATGAGGAAGAGGTGGCTGCATGGACGGTGCTTCCGGCCGCGGCCGCAAGGCTGCTTTCCGCGCCCGACCAGGGCCTCGTCAGGGCCATCGCGGCCCACGTCCGCGCCCAGGTACCGGCGCTCTTCGCTCGCTCGCCGCAGGGGCTGGTCCATTTCGACCTCCAGGGCGGCAACCTCATGCTCGCGGGCGATGACCTCGGCCTCATCGACCTCGACGATTGCCTGACGGCACCGGTCGTGCTGGACATGGCGACCTCGCTCACCTACACCACGACCAAGCCGGACGCGGACGCCCTGCGTGCGGCCTTCCTGTCCGGTCATGCATCGGTCAACGCCGCCGAAGTGGTCCCGGCGGCGCTTCTTGATGCGGCGATGGCGCTGATCGCGCTTCGTGAGATGGGGCGTGTGCTGGGCTGGACGAGGGTCACCGAGAAGCCCTGGGGTCCGGTGGTGCTGGAGGAGTCCCTGCGTGTACTGCACGCCATGGCAGCCCGTATGGGGGTTCAGGTGGCGCCGTAGCGGGGGTCCTTCCGCCAGGGCAGCTTCTCGATGTGCCGCGCGTTCAAGGTGCAGTGGCCGAACTCCTCCTCCACGGTGCCTGTGATGCGGTAGACCCCGCGCCCACGGAAGGGATACTTCGCCTCCACCGCCGGGAATTGCGTGCTGTCCCACAGGTCACCGGACCGGTCGATGAAGCAGCCGAAGCTCATGCGGTCACCGGCCCCCGTACGTGTTGGTTTCACATGCACCACATAGCCGAGCATGGTGACGCACCGGCCGACGTGCAGCGGCATGTCGCGGGCGGAAATAGGTGGTGGTGGTGGTGAGGACGGAGAAGGTGGTGGGAAGTTATGGGGGGGCGAGAGTTTCCCCGTGTTCTTACCACCCTCGTCATTCTCCCCATTCTCACCCTCATTTTCCACCAGGAGGAACGGGTCGCACAGCGGGAACCCGAGCAGTTCCAGTTCGTCGTAGGCATCGCTCAACGCGTGGTGTTCCAGGGAGGGCAGCCGGGTCTGGGCCTGGCGTGGTGCGAACAGGTCTGGGGTGGGCTCCGGCGCGCTGCCGCGATGCAGCAGCGTCAGGTCCCAGAGGAGTTGGGGTTTGCTGCGTCCCGTGAAACGCAGCGCGCCGGAACGGATCAGGATGCGGACCTGTTCCGCAGCGATGGGCGCGCGCCGGAGCAGGTCTGGCAGATCGGCGAAGAGGCCGTGACGCTGCCGTTCGGTGAGGATGCGTTCGGCCGTGGTGGCTTCGAGCGATGCGATGTTCCGGAGGCCGAGGAAGATGCGGGCGGCCGGGTTGGAGGGGGAAGGGGTGCGCCTGTGTCGTGGAGCTGTGCATGGCGTATGGTCATTGGTATGTATGGCCGGGGGACTTTCCATGCGGCGGGCATCGTCCCGTTCGCCCTTCGTCAACTCCCATTGGGCCTCCGTCTGCCCGCTTCCATCGGCATCTTTTCCGATCATTCCATCATCCGGTCGGACCAGCGTGCACAGGCCCCCGCTCCGGTTGATGCATGGTGCCTCGATCACGGCCCCGGCTCGCTTTGCCTCGTGCAGGTAGAACTCGGTGTGGTAAAAACCGCCGAAGTTGTTCACCACGGCCACCATGAACTCCAGCGGATGGTAGGCCTTCAGGTACAGGCTCTGATAGCTCTCGACGGCATAACTGGCGCTGTGCCCCTTGGCAAAGCTGTATCCGGCGAAGCTTTCGATCTGGCGCCAGATCTCGGCCGACTCCTGTTCGGGGTGCCCCTTCGCGCGGCAGTTGCTGAAGAATCGTTCCTGCACACGCTGGAACTCCTGCCGGCTCCGGTACTTGCCGCTCATGCCGCGCCGCAGGATGTCCGCCTCCGCCAGCGTGAGCCCTGCATACAGGTGCGCCACCTTGATCACGTCCTCCTGGTATACCATCACCCCGTAGGTGTCCGGCATGATGGCCGCCATGGCAGGGTGCGCCTGTTCGCGGCGTTCGGGGTCGCGGTGCCGGAGGATGTATTCGCGCATCATTCCGCTCTGTGATACACCGGGCCGGATGATGCTGCTGGCCGCCACCAGCGTGGGGTAGTCCTGCACGTCCAGTTTGCGCAGCAGCATGCGCATGGCCGGGCTCTCCACATAGAAGCAGCCGATGGTGTCGCCGGTGCGCAGCAGGTCGTTGATCCGCGGGTCATGCTTGAAGCGTTCGATGGCGTGAATGTCCACCGCGGGGCGGAAGTAACAAGACTCACTATTCAAGTCACAAGACTCAAGGCATACTGAACGTGTTAGTTGGTCATTGAGACTTGTTTCTTGTGTCTTGTAGCTTGTGTCTTGTGCCTTGAGACTTGTGGCTTGAGTCTTGCCCACCAACTCCACTGCATCCCGGATATGCCCCAGCCCACGCTGGCTCAGGATGTCGAACTTGTGCAGTCCCAGGTCCTCGGCCTCCAGCATGCTGAACTGGGTCGTGGCGAAGCCCTTGGGTGGGAGATGCACCGCGGTGTAGTGGGTGAGGGGCTTCTCGCTGATTAGCACACCGCCCACGTGGATGCTCAGGTGGTGCGGATGCTCATGGAAATGCTGCGCATAATGCAGGATGGAGCGTGCGATGCGGTCGTTCTGTGCTGGTGTTCCGGTTCCCTTCCCCGGGCCGGCCTGTGCGTGCCGTCCGATCCAAACCGAGCGTCCTGTATCGCCTTCCGCCAGGGCGTCGATCTCGCTGGGCGGCAGACCGAAGACCTTGCCCAGCTCCCGCACCACGGCACGTTGCTGGTAGGTGCTGTACGTGGCCAGCAATGCCACCCTTCGCTGGTCCCCATAGGTATCGAAGAGGTGCCGGGTCACCTGGTCGCGGTCCTTCCAGCTGAAGTCG
>CAZUNW010000158.1:0-3886 GCA_964621425.1 uncultured Chryseobacterium sp.
AAGGGCATGAAGGCCATGATGGAGATGCAGTTCGCCGACTTCGTGAGCGAAGGCATCACCCAGATCTGCAACAACCTGGCGAAGATGCACTACCGCTGGGGCCAGAACGCCGATGTGGTGGTGCGCATGCCCACCGGTGCAGGGGTGGGAGCGGGCCCCTTCCACAGCCAGAGCAACGAGATGTGGTTCGTGAAGACACCTGGTCTCAAGGTGGTCTACCCCAGCCGTACAGCATCCCCTTCGGGAAGGCGCGCGTGGTGCGGAAGGGGGGCGACATGAGCATCATCACGTACGGCATGGGTGTACACTGGGCGGCGCAAGCACAGGAGGCATGCGGCATCGATGCGGAGATCATCGACCTGCGCACGCTGGTGCCGCTGGACGTGGAGACCATCCTGGCCAGCGTGAAGCGGACTGGCAGGGTGTTGCTGCTGCACGAGGATACGCTCACGGCTGGCTTCGGCGGTGAACTGGCGGCGCTCATCGCCCAGCACGCCTTCGAGCACCTGGATGCGCCGATCGTGCGGGTGGCCAGCTGGGACACCCCGGTGCCCTTCGCGATACCCCTCGAACAGGCGTTCCTGCCGGTGGCGCGCCTGCGTACGGCGATGGAGGACCTCGTACGCTATTGACCGACATCCGCACAACGCCATCGACATGCCGCAGAAAAGCCGACAGAACCGGAACCGCAAGCGCAAGGCCACCCTCAAGCTCGTGAAGCGGATGATCGCCCGCGACGAGGAGGAGATGCGCCGTCAGCGTTCGGACGATGGCCGCAGGCCATCGGGCCAGTGACGTCGCAGAGGTCCAAGCGCCGCGTGCAAGACCGGTCCCGGTGTCTTGTACACAGACCGCGGTGAAGAAGCCGCGTCCGGTTGCGCGCAAGGCTTGAGCCCCAAGCGGATAGCCCGCCGTACCTCGCGCATTCAAAAGGGGGGTGTTGATGAACCGCCTCGTGCGGTCCGTCGAACGGGGGCTGGGCCGCCTTCACTTTGGCACCATGAGCTCGGCCGTGTTCGACATCCGCTGGAACAGGATCCTCCGCGCCCGTGAACAGGAGGAATTGTCCGATTTTCTTGGACTCCAGGCGGACCTGGGCCCCTTGGTCCGCCTGGGATTGCTCCGGCGCCGCGAGGTGAACGGGGAGTTCCAGCGCTACAACGGGTATGTGCCCACGCCTGCGGGCAGCGAATTCCTGCTCCATATCCCGGAGAAGGAGCTCATCCTGGTGCGGCAGCACCGCGGAGCCGGTTTGATGGCCGAACTGCGCAAGGACCCCGCTCCCGATGCGGTATTCAAACCCACTTACGCAGAACCCACCCAGCCGCAGTTCGAACTCGTGCGGCAGCAGCGGGAGCAGGCCGGGCGGGATGTGTGGCGCGTTCAGCGCGCCGAGCACCTGCGGGAACGGCTCATGGACGGCTACCTCGACTTCCGGGTCTTCAGCCGTCGCACCGGTATCGGTGAGAGCGGGCTCCTTCGCCATGGTCTTTGCATGGCCCGTAACGAGCGTGCGCATGACCGTGCCCTGTCCGTGGAGGTCACGACGGAAGGCGCTCCCTTCCTGGTCGCTGCAGATCCATGGGAGCTGCTCCTGGTGCGGCCTGGCATGGAGCTGCCCCTCTTCGAGCGCTGCGAACCCCTCGCGGCCGGCTACTACTGCAGCCTTCCCTGATCCGGGGGGCGTTCAGCGCGTACCCACGTTCTCCAGCACGGCCGGTGTGCCCTTCGCGCATCCTTGGGAATGCGCCCGTGATAGGGTGTAGGTGAATCCGATGCGCAGCCCTTCCTTGCGGTAGCGCAGGTCCAATTCCAGGGGCATCAGGTAGCCGATCTCCCCTGGCGGGTCAAGGGCGACCAGCACCGGGCAACCTTCGGCGGCATGCAACAGGGTCACGGTACCAAAGGTGCGCCCTGCCGGAGCGGCCGATGCGTCGCCCGACGGGGTCTGCCGGCCACCGGCACACCCGGGGACGCTCAGCGCAAGGGCAAGGAGGGGCAGCAGGCGCACCATCGTCAGGGGATCAGGATGCGTTGAACCTTCTGGCCGCTGCGGTCGCCCACGCGCAGAAAATAGATGCCCTTGGCGAGGCCCTCCGTGCTGAATGTACCCTGCCAGCTGCCTGCGGGGGCCGAGGCTCGCTGGTCGCGTACCACGCGGCCATCCATGCCCATCAGGTCTGCCACCAGCGCCTCAGCGGGCCGACCCACGTATTGGATCCGCAGGGTGGAACCGTCAAGCCATGCGTTCAGCGTGGAAGGGCTGACGGGTTCGTCCCCGTCCAGGCCCACGGTGCCGGCCAGGTCGAAGGAGGCAATACGCGTACGGGGCTGCCCCGAGGTGCTCAGGTATTCCCCCGTGAACCAGAAGGTGGATCCGTTCGGATCGAGTGCGGTGTGGGCGTAGTCGCCGTAGCGGTTGAAGCCCGTCTGGGCGGCCCCTCCATCAAAAATGGTCTGCTCCGGTACGGTCATCACGCCCAGCGGGTCGTTGGCGTAGCGGCCGGTGAACCGCAGGCCGGGGAATACGCCTGTGGCCGGGTTCGTATAGCTGTAGCCCATCCCGACGTTACCCTGGGTATCCATGGCGATGCTGGCCATCCAGCGGTTGCCGGCGTCCGGTGACCACGTGCCCTGCTGGTGGATGCTGAAGTTGCCGTCGTTGGCATCGCGCAACTCGTACCAACGCACGCCAGCCCGGTTGCTCCCGTTCACATCCACCACATGGCAGAGCATCACGCTGCTGTGCCCCACGAACCGTACGTGCTGGGCACGGAAATACAGGATCTGTGCCACGGCGTCCAGCTTGTCGCTTGTGCCCGGCTGACTGATGTTGCTGAAACCGAACCCGAAGTTGGTGTCGAACGGCTGCGTCGTCAGCGTCTGCGATTGAAGCACCTGGGTGTTGAAGGGAGAGGCCCAGTCCGTGGTCATTTCGTAGACCTTGATGCGGTCGGCCGGGACCCCGCTCCACGCGTCATCCTCCAGGTTGAAGAAGTAGCAGGGTGTGCCGTTGGGGGGCAGGTCACCATCGGCATCGGCCGGAAGCACCGACCGGAAGCCTGCGTTCGATGCGCTGGGCGCGGTGAGCACGATCCGCTGAGCGGGCAGCCCCTGCAGCATCTTCGAACGCTCGAACACCACCGCCGTGTGCTGGCTGTTGGAGGTCATGTAGTATCCATCCCACCACACCGAGTACTTCGGGTAATCCGGGAACTGCGCGAAGGAGTAGGAGTAGGTATAGTAGTCGCCCGTGGGATCGTTGGTCTGGCTTACCGCGATCAGTATCTCGTTCCCGCTCACTTGGAACTGGGATACGAACCAGCGGTCAGCGTGGCGGTCATAGAGCACGATCGGGTCGCCGTCGTTGGTGCTGCCGGGCCAGAGGCTGGCCAGGCTGAACGTGCTGCCGGCCGACCCTCCGGTCTTCGTGTAGGGACGGCAGGAGGTGTTCACACACTGCAGGTAGTGGTTCGGGCCGGCCGCACCGGAGGGGTCGGGGGGGATCCCGGCACCGTTCTGCCCGGCGAAGGAAAGAATGGGCTGGCGTGACATGCGTCCCGCCTCGGACCTCTGCAGGGCGGGGTCCTCGCCGTGGGGCAGCGCCTGCAGGTTATCCACCGGTCGCTGCACCTGGATATTGCGCGTCATCTTCCGCTCAGCCGCCCCGAGCGCCTTGTCCTCCAGGGGGGGGAGGTCGCGAACCGGACCCACCAGGCGCGGGGCCACCGGTTCACTGATGCTCACGGTCTGGCCAAGGGCGTTCACCCAGGTCCGCTCCCCAGGGAGAGCAGCCTGTTGCTGGGCATGGGAGGGAATCAGGGCCAGGGTAAGGCCCAGGAAGGTCAGGCTGCGAAGTGTCATGCGCATGTATGGGCCCCGAAGG
>CAZUNW010000158.1:3896-5544 GCA_964621425.1 uncultured Chryseobacterium sp.
CACCGGACCCGTTCGACCGTCGCTGGCGCGCTTACCCCCCCGCTTTCTTTGCCTTGTACCCCTTCTCCGTGAGGAAGGCCAGCACCTTGTCGCGGTGGTCGCCCTGCAACAGGATCGCGCCGTCCTTGGTGTTGCCGCCCACGCCGCACTTGCTCTTCAGCGCGCGGCCCAGGTCATCCAGGTCGGCCTCCCTGCCCACGAAGCCCACGATGCGCGTCACAACCTTGTTGCCGCCCAGCCGGTCCAGGTGGATGCGGAGGTCCTGCTGCCCGGGAGCCGCTGTGGGCTTGCCGGAGCCCTTCGGACCACTCGAAAAGACCAGTTCCCCGAAGGAGTTGAGGGTGCGCTTCTTCATGACCGGTGCAAATGTGCGTGATCCGAAGCTTCACCATCTTGCACGGTCCATGAACGGAACGATCGCGGTGGCACAGGTGCAGGGCAGGGCGGACCTGGCCCGGTTCATCCGGCTCCCATTCCAGCTGCCCGATCAGCGCCCGGATCGTGTGCCGCCCTTGCTGGTGGACGAGCGCGAGTACCATGACCCGCGCAGGAACCCCCAGCTGGATCATTGTGCGGTGGAGCGCTGGATCGCCTGGCGCGACGGTGTCGCTGTGGGACGCATAATGGGCATCATCCACCGCAGCTACAACGCCGCCCACGGTGAACGCACCGCACGCTTCTACAACCTGGACTGCATAAGGGATCTGGCGGTCGTCCGCGCCCTCATCGCCACCGTGGAGGCATGGGCCCGTGACCAGGGAATGGGCCGCGTTATCGGCCCATTCGGCTTCAGCGACAAGGACCCGCAGGGCCTGCAGGTGGAGGGCTTCGGGCACCTGCCGGTGATCGCCACGCCCACCAACCCGGAGTGGCTGCCCGCGCTGGTGGAGGGTTGCGGCTACCGCAGGTTCGAGGACATGGTGAGCTACCGCATGGACATCCCTGCGATCCTGCCAGAGCGCTATGCCAGGGTGGCCCATCACTGCCTGCAAAGCCTGGGGCTGCGCACCGTGCCCCTGCGCACCCGCCGCGACCTGAAGCCTTGGATCGTGCCTGTGCTGCGGCTGGTAAACACCACCTACGGCGACCTCCTCGGCTTTCAGCCCATGAGCGAGGCGGAGATGCGGGCGCTCGCCGCCAAGTACATGTTCATATTGGCCCCGCAGTTCATGCACCTGGTGGTGGATGCACGCAATGACCCCGTGGCCTTCGTGATCGCCAGCCCCGACATGAGCGAGGGCCTGCAACGCGCCAACGGCCGGCTGTTCCCCCTCGGCTGGTGGTACATCCTGCGCGCCATGCAACGTTCACGGCAGCTCGACCTCCTGCTCGGGGCGGTACGTCCGGACATGCAGGGCAAAGGCCTCACGGCCGTGCTGGGCATGGGGCTGCTCCGGACGGCGCGCCAGCGTGGCTTCACCCACCTGGACAGCCACCTGGTCATGGAACGCAATGTCCGCATGCGTGCGCAATTGGAACGCCTGGGGGCGGTGGTGTGGAAGCGTTACCGGGTGTACCAGAAGGTGCTGGGCTGAGGCTGGGATGGCCTCCTACATTTGCCGAGAACAACTATTCGCCATGCCCGGTACCGAACTTTTCGGAGAAGAGGAGAAGAAGGAAGTAATGGACGTGCTCAATACGGGCGTGC
>CAZUNW010000159.1:0-5279 GCA_964621425.1 uncultured Chryseobacterium sp.
AATAGTCCATACTGACATACTGCCATACATCGCGGCACAGGTCGATCAGTACGGTGTTGATGCGGCGCATGGCGTCAAGCATCGCCGCCAGCTGGTCGTAGTGCTCGATCTGCGTGGTGAAGCGCTGCCGGCGAAGTCCCAGCATGCCATCACAGAACCGGTCGGCCAGCATCGGCCAGTCGAGCTCGGGGTAGGCGGCATGGTGCGCATTGAAGTTGCCGGTGGCACCGCCGAACTTGCATGAAAGACGGATGCCGCGAAGCCCGCTGAGCTGAACTTCAAGGCGTTCCACGAATACCTGCAGTTCCTTGCCCAGGCGGGTGGGGGAGGCGGGCTGTCCGTGGGTCCTGGCCAGCATGGGCACCTGTGCCCATTCCAGTGCCAGCCCGTGCAGGCGGTCCTTCAGCGTGGTGATGTGCGGCAGGTAGTGGCTGTCCACGAAGTCCTGCACCAGCAGGGGCATCGCCGTGTTATTGATGTCCTGGCTCGTCAGCCCGAAGTGCACGAACTCCTTCCGGGCGCCCATGCCCAGCTCGTCCAGCCTTTCCTTGAGCCAGTACTCCACCGCCTTCACATCGTGGTTGGTGGTCCGCTCGATGCCCTTGATCGCCCGGGCATCCTCCGCCCCGAGCTGCCTGACCCGCGCCATCAGCCCATCGAGGGCACGCGTGTCGGCGCCCGCCAGTTCGGGCAGGGGCACCTCGCACAGGAAGCGGAAGTAGGCCACCTCCACCTGCAGGCGGTAGCGGATCAGTGCCAGCTCGGAGAACCAGGCGGCCAGGGGGGCGAGCCGCTCGCGGTAACGTCCGTCGAGGGGCGAGATGGCGGTGAGTGCGGACAGGTCCATGCGACTGCAAAGGTAGCCGGGCGCGGCCCCTACCTTGTGTCCGGCCATGAAGGGCTTCGCCGACGGGTTCAAGGGCTTCCTGCAGGCCTTAGGGTTCATGCTGCGGAACGGCATGGGCTGGATGTTCTCGGTGCCCCTGCTGCTGTGGGTCTTGCTCACCTTCGGATCGTTCTCCCTGCTGCATGGGCCCGTGGAGGCGCTTGGCGAACGGATCGCCGCAGTCCTGGGGCTCCGGGTGGACCCCGTTCCTGACCGCGGGTGGTGGTCCCTGATCACGCATGCGCTCAATGCCACGCGCGAGGTGCTGTCCTGGCTTGTTCTGAAGCTGCTGGTGCTGTACCTGCTGCTCCTGGTCAACAAGTACGTGGTGATGGTCCTGCTCTCGCCGCTGCTCGCGCTGGCGAGCGAACGCTCCGAGAAACTCCTCACCGGTGCAGCCCCTCCGTTCAGCCTGCGCCGATGCCTGCGCGAGGCACTGCGCGGCACGCTGATCGCGCTCCGCAATGCCTTCCTTGAGCTTGGCATTGGAGCCCTCCTGCTGCTCTGCAGCCTCTTCGTGCCCGTCCTGGTGCCACTGACCACCCTCATGCTCTTCCTCGTGGGCGCATATTTCTACGGGTTCAGCGCCTTGGATTACGTGCACGAACGGTGCGGACTCAGCATCGGGGCCGGCGTGGCCGCCGTGAACGCACAGCGCGGGCTCGTCCTCGGGAATGGTGTGGCCTTCAGCCTGCTAATGAAGGTGCCGCTCGCAGGCATCACCTTCGCTCCGCTCATGGCCTCCGTTGGTGCAGTTCTCGCGATGCACCGCGCGGGCACCCTGCCGCCGGCAGCAAACTGACCCATGCAACAGCCCGCCCACACGCCCTGGCACCGCTCCATCGCCACCCGCGCGGCGGTGGTCTTCACCCTGCTCCTCAGCTGCGCCACCCTGCTCGCGGCGTTCCTCGTGTATCGTGCTGTGCGCGAGCAGGTCGAGGGCACCGTACGTGGTGACCTGCGGCACGACCTGGACCTCGCCGAACTGCGCCTGAGGGCCTTCACCGCCACGCTGGCGGATGATATCGTCCTCATGGCCGCCAACGACCCGGTGCGCGAGCTGGCCTCCGATACCACCGGTGACAGCCTTGCTCAGGCCGCATCCCTGGAGCGTGTTGCCCTGCTCATGCAGAGCTTCCTGAGCTCGCGCCCGGCCTACGCCCAGGTGCGGCTCATTGCCGCCGACGGCCCCGGCATGGAACGCGTGCGGTTCGATCGCGTGGGCGATCGTGTGGTGCGCGTACCGGACAGCGCCCTCCAGGCCAAGGGCGACCGGGATTACCACCGCGGGGCCCTGGCCCTCGCGGATGGCTCCACCTACTTCTCCAGCATCGACCTGAACCGCGAGCACGGCGCGCTTTCACGTCCGTTGATGCCCACCCTGCGCGCGGCACGCACCCTTTACTCGCCCGATGGCCGTCCTGTGGCCCTCGTGGTGATCAACGCTGACCTCCGGCCGCTCTTCGCCGACCTGCTCGCAGACCAGCGCGCCACATCCACGCTTGTATTGCTTCGTCCCGACGGGGAGGTGGTGCTGCATCCGGATACCTCACGCATGTTCCGTTCCGAGCTGGGTGGTCGCCTCGATCCGCAGGCCGTCATCGGCGCGGATGTACCGCCACCGGACAGCGTGATCGTCATTGGCGGACGGTGGTGGACCTTCCGCACCCTCCCGGGCACGCCGCTGCCTTATGCGATGCGGCTTGGCCTGGGCATGGATACCACACCGTTCCTGGCCGAACTTGACGCCCGCCGCGATCGTGCCATGCTCACCACGCTGGCCATTACGCTCGCCTTCGTGCTGCTGGGCCTGCTGCTGGCCGTGCGGAATGCCCGCAGGCTGGACCGGATCACCGCCCAGGTGGAGCACTATGCCGCCGGCACGGGTGGGGGTGGGCTCCCAACCGACCGCGCGGACGAGGTGGGCCGGCTCGCACGCAGCCTTGAGCGCATGCAGCAGCGCATCGATGAACGTGTGCACGAGCTGCAGGCCGCCCGGAGGAGCGCAGAGGAGGCTGATCGTCGTCGCCGCGAGGTTACCGCCAACCTGAGCCATGATGTGCGCACGCCGCTGCAGGCCATCCTGGGCATGGCCGACGGCATCGACCGCGCCGGCCTGCGCGCGGATGACCGTGAACGCCTGGAAGTGATCGAGCGCAGCGCACGCAGGCTGCACGGCCTTGTGGAGGACCTCATGTTGCATGCCCGCATCGAGGCCGGGAAGGAGGCCACGCACCCGCGCGAGGTGGACCTGCACACCCTGCTCACCGACATCGCCCGCACCCACCTGCCGTCCGCTGAAGCGAAGGGGCTGGCCCTGCGCCTTGACCTTGCACAGGCCCCACTGCGCTTCGTCACCGATCCGCTGGCCCTGCACCGCATCGTGGACAACCTTGTCGCCAACGCCGTGAAGTACACGGCCGTGGGTCAGGTGGACATTCACGCGACCGCCAGCGCGGACCGGCTTGTGCTGGAGGTTGCCGACTCCGGTCCCGGCATCGCGGCCGATCGTCAGGGCTCCGTATTCCTGCGATTCGAACGTGCGCAGGCCGGCGATAACGTCGGCGATGGGTCGGGGCTCGGGCTGGCCATCACCGCCCGGCTCGTGGAGCTGCTTGGTGGCACCATCGCCCTTCAAAGCCGACCCGCGGCCGGAAGTCGATTCACCGTGGAACTCCCCCCGCTGCAGGCGGTCGCTGCGCCCGCTGTCAGGGGGCACGCGCCCCCGGCGCCGGTGGAGGGCCTGCGCGTACTGCATGTGGACGACGTGGACACCAATCGCAGCTTGTTCGCACATTGGGCCGGTGAACTGGGATGGATGCTCACGGCCTGCTCCGATGCGGCGGCTGCCATCGCGGCCTGCGAGCACGGCCGCTTCGACCTGATGCTGATCGATGTGGACCTGGGTGGTGTTATGCGTGGCACCGAACTGGCGCTGCGCCTGCGTGGCCTGCGGAGGCACCGCTACGTGCCCATGATCGCGGTCACAGCCTATGGTGATGCAGCGCTGGAGGCGGAGGCCCTCAAGGCCGGCATGAACGCACGCCTTGTGAAACCGGTCGACCGCAATGAACTGGCCGGGGCCGCTGCGTTCTGGACGGGACGCTGGGACGGCCCCTTTGGCGAGCGTGCGGACACAGCGGAACTGGAGCGGCAGTACGGGCCCGACCCTGAGGCCCTGCTGCGCGTCATGACCAGGCACCGCCGCGAGCTGGCGGCCTGGCGTGGGGATGCCCTGCGCGCCGCGGATGCCGGTGACCGGGAGGCGCTGCAGCGCGTGGCACACAAGCTGCGACCCCACCTCGTGCTTCTGGGGATGTCCGGCGCAGCCGCGGCCATGGGCGCCGAAGGTGGTGATGCGGATGCGCTGCGCGTGCTTGACGCCCTCGCCTGCTGCGACCGCGGACTGATGCTGCGGCAGGCAAAGCTGGTGGCTACAGCAGGTCCAGCCGGCGCATGAGCTCCGCGCGGTAGGTCTCGCTCACGGGCACCAGTTCACGGCCGACCTTGATGTCCGCCGCGCCCACCTTCTCCACATGCTCCAGGTTCACGATGTGGCTGCGGTGCACACGGACGAAGGAGGACGGAAGCTTGTGCTCCAGGTCCTTCAGGTTCATCAGGCTTGCCACCTCCCGCCCGTCCAGCACGAACCGCACATAATTGCTGTCGCTGCGTATGTGGCGCACTTCTCCCAGCCGCAGCCGAACGATCTCCTGCCCGGTGCGGATGAACACCTGGTCGCGCGGGCCCTCGTTCGGCCCCATGCGCGGTCCCACCTTGCGCAGCATCTGCGCGAAGCGCTCGAAGGTCACCGGCTTCACCAGGTAGTCCGCCACGTTGAAGCGGAAGGCGTCCAGCGCGAAACTGGGATCGCCGGTGACGATCACCACCGGACAGCCGGGGTCGGTGGCCTCCAGCAGCTCGCGCCCGCTGATGCCGGGCATGTCCAGGTCCAGGAAGAGGAGGTCCACGGGAGCCTCCTGCAACCGGGCCAGGGCGGCCGTGCCATCCGCCGAAAACACCACCTCCGCGCCGGGCATCAGCTTGCGCGTGTGCGTGGCCAGCAGGTCGGCGCTCAGCGGGTCGTCATCGGCGATGAGCACGCGAGGCATGGCGGCAAGGTAGGATGGTGATGGCCCCGAACGGGGCGGCCCCGGAACATGTCCGGGGCCGCTGTTCGGTTGTTGAATTCAGCCTCAGCGCTTCGCGGGCCGAGGTGCCACGGCCGGCTTGGCCTTTTCCATGACGGGCTCGGCCGCCTTGGGCTCCTCCTTGGGGCCCTGCACCAGCGTCATCTCGTTCACCAGGTGGCCGGCACCGGCGAACTTGTCGATGGTCCACAGCACGTAGCGGATGTCCACGCTGATGGTGCGCTGCAGCTCGGGCTCGAAGG
>CAZUNW010000159.1:5289-5523 GCA_964621425.1 uncultured Chryseobacterium sp.
CGCCATACGCGTTAAGAACCGGGCTGCCGCTGTTGCCTCCCGTGATGTCGTTGTTGCTGATGAAGCAGGTCACAAGTTCGCCGTTGGCATCGGCGTAGCGCCCGTAGTCCCTGCGGCTCAGCAGGTCCTTCTGGGCAGCGGGAACGATGAACTCGTCGTTGGTGGGGTCCTCCTTCTCCAGGATGCCCCTTGCGGTGGTGACATGCTTGTAGAACGCGCCGTCCATCGGCACAT
>CAZUNW010000160.1:0-5482 GCA_964621425.1 uncultured Chryseobacterium sp.
AGGCAGTCGAGCAGGCCCTCGCCCGGTTCCATCCCGCCGCCGGGGAACTTGGTGATGCGTCTGTCGCGGATAAGCTCATCGGCCACGAGCACATGTCCGTTGTGCTCCAGCAGCCCGTATACGCGGATGGTGATCTCGTGCATGGGTTCAGGTCCTGCGTGCGCGCAACATCTCGCGCTTGCCCGGCGGGCCCGGCAGCCGTTCCACCTGGAAGCCCACTTCCGCCAGGGTGCGGCGCACCCCGCCCTTCGCGCAATAGGTCACCAGCACACCGCCGGGGCGCAGGGCCGCATGCAGGCGGGCGAACACCGCCCCTGTCCACATGCCGGGCTGCCTGGAGGGCGCGAAGGCGTCGAAGTAAACCACATCGTAGGCGCCCGTGGCGGCGTGGGTGCCCACCTCCTCCTGCAGCATGGTGAAACGGAAGTCGCCGAGGCCCTCCGTGGTGGTGCCCGCGGGGGCCGTCATGGCGTCCAGCCAGGGCCCCGCGAGGGTGGGTACGCCACACTGGCCGCAGTGGTCCAGCGCCTCCAGCAGGTCGCGCGGCAGGGGGTGGGGTTCCAGCGCAGTGTAGCGCACGCGGCACTTGCCCTCCACGCATTGCAGCCAGGTGAGCAGCATGTTTAGGCCCGTACCAAGGCCCACCTCGAGCACATCGATGCCCGGCCGGTCAATGCAACGCAGCCCGTTCACGACGAACACGTGCCACGATTCCTGCAGCGCACCGTGCAGGCTGTGGTAGGGTTCATCCAGCTCCGTGTCGCGCAGTGTATTGGACCCGTCGGCGGTGCGCACCACCTCCAGCGTTCCGCGCTGCAAGCTCATCGGCGGTAAATTTGGGGATCATGCAGCGCATCCGCACCGTCCTCCCGTTACTGCTCCTCCTGACCACGCCCGGACAGGCCCAGGATTGGGTCCGTCTGTACCAGGACCCGGCCGTGCCCCTGCAGGCGGTGCAGGATGCACACACGGCCCACTTCGCCGGTCGTGCCGCGGAGCGAGGCAAGGGGCGTAACGTATTCGCTCGGGAGGCCTGGTTCTGGGAGCAGCGCGTCCATCCGGAGGGGGTGCTTCCCGATCCCGGGGCCTATACGCGGGCCTGGGACCAGGTGAAGGCCATGCCGCGGCCTGCCGTGGCCAAGAGCGCGAGCTGGGAGCCGCTGGGCCCCGATGCATGGGGTTCCTGGAGTTACAACCCGGGCAACGGTCGCGTGCACTGCTCCGCCGTTTCGCCCCAGGCCCCCGGTACCATTTACGTGGGAACACCGGCAGGCGGCCTCTGGCGCACACTGGACGGCGGGGCCACCTGGTCACCCCTCGGTCAGGACCTGCCCTCGCTGGGTGTAACGGGCATCGCCCTGCATCCCACCGACCCGGGCGTGATCTACATCGCCACAGGTGATGGGTACTCGCGTGACACGTATGCCCTCGGAGTTCTGAAGAGCACCGATGGCGGCACCAGCTGGAGCAAAACAGGACTCAACTGGGACATGCACCAGGTGCGCACCACGCGCCGGCTGGTGACGCATCCGGCGGCCCCCGATGTGCTGCTCTGTGCCGCCAACAGCGGCCTCTACCGCACCACCGACGCCGGCGCCACCTGGCAGCGCGTCGCGCTGGGCAGCTTCTACGATGTGGCCTTCAAGCCCGGTGACCCCACGGTGGTGCATGCCTGCAGCGACCAGTACCTGCGGAGCACCAACGGCGGTGCCACCTTCAGCACCATCACCACCGGACTTCCCGCCGCATCCCTCACGGTGCGCATGGCGCTGGCCGTCACCCCCGCCGATCCGCAGGTGGTTTATGTGCTGGCCGGCTCTGAGGACGATGGCGGGTTCCTGGGTCTGTACCGCAGCCTGGACGGCGGGACCACCTTCGCCACGCGCAGCACCGCGCCCAACATCCTGGGCTACGCCGAGAATGGCGGTGACACTGGTGGGCAGGCTTGGTACGACCTTGCCTTGGCGGCCGATCCGGCCAACGCGAACGTGGTGCTGGCGGGCGGCATCAACGTGTGGCGCAGCAGCAACGGGGGAAGCTCCTGGGTGAACATGAGCCACTGGACCTGGCCGAGCAACGTGGGCTACACGCATGCCGACATCCATACGCTCTCCTTCGTGAACGGCCAGCTGTACTGCGGAAGCGACGGTGGTTTCTTCCGAAGCCCCAACCAGGGCGCCGACTGGTTCGATCTGAGCGCCGGGCTTGAAGTGGCGCAGGTGTACCGCCTCGGGGTGTCGTCCACCGTGCCCGACCTCATCATGTGCGGGCTGCAGGACAACGGCAGCATGCAACTGGAGGCCGGCACGTGGACGCACGTGCAGGGTGCGGACGGCATGGAGGCGATCGTGGACGCCGACGATCCGCAGACGCGGTTCTGCAGCGCGCAATACGGGTCCATCTACCGCTCGATCGATGGTGGGCAGACCTTCGGGAGCGTGAGCTTCAGCATCAACGAGGACGGTGCGTGGGTGACGCCCTACATCCGTGATCCATCGGTTCCCGGCCGGCTGTATGCGGGCTACATCAACCTGTGGCGAAGTGATGACCTTGGCGATACATGGACGGCGCTCACCGCGCTCACCACGCAGCGCAAGGTCCGGGCCATTGCCGTGGCCGCCACGGACCCGGATATCATCTATTTCAGCAATGACGGGGCCCTGCGCCGCAGTACGGATGGCGGCGTCACATGGACCGTGCTCACCGGTCTTCCCGTGCAGGCGCTTACCTCCATCGCCATCGACCCCACGGATGCGGATCGTGTGACGGTGACCTGTTCCGGCTTCCGCGACGGGGTGAAGGTTTTCCGCAGCACGAATGGCGGCGCCTCCTGGACCGACCACAGCGGCAACCTGCCCAATGTGCCGGTCAACACGGTGGTCCTCACCGGAGTGGACGATGGTCTTTACGTGGGCACGGACCTTGGCGTTTTCTACCGCGATGCCACGCTGGGCAACTGGCAGCCATTCGGCCAGGGCATGCCGAACGTGGTGGTGATGGAATTGGAGCTGGACGGCTCCGGCCAGTGGCTCCATGCGGCCACCTTCGGTCGGGGCCTGTGGCGCACCCCTGTGCGCACGCCCGCCAGCACGCCGCCGGTCGCTGACTTCCGCACCACGGGGAATGTGGTGTGCGGAGGAGGTGCGGTGGTGTTCCACGACCAGGCCCTGGACGCCTCACCCGGCTGGAGCTGGCAGTTCCCCGGTGGCACGCCGTCCAGCAGCACCGCGGCCTCCCCGGCGGTCGTGTACCCCTCCAGCGGCACCTACACGGTGAGCCTTACGGTCACCAACGCCCAGGGCAGCGATACGGAGACCCGCACGCTGGATGTGCAGGTGCTTCCCGAGGAGATCGAGGTGTCGCTCGTCTTCGACCAGTACGCGGGTGAGAGCGCTTGGAGCATCCTGGACGACGATGGTGACGTGGTGGCCACCGGCGGTCCTTATAATGGACAATTGAACACGGCCACCCTTTCGGCCTCCGCCTGCCTGGACGTGGGCTGCTACACCTTCATCATGCATGATGCGTACGGGGACGGCATGTGCTGCGATGTGGGCAGCGGCAGCTACACGGTGAGCGGTGGCACGGTGGGCCTCATCGCCAGCGGTGGTGCCTTCGGGGTGGAGGAGGCCACGCCCTTCTGCGTGGATGCCACGGTGGGCATGACCCCATCGCTGCCGGCCACCTTGCGCCTGCGCACGGAAGGGGAGGGCGCCTACCTGCTCCTGGGCGCACAGGCCGGCGAGCGCTGGTGCGTGCTGGACGCATTGGGCCGCACGGTGCATGACGGGCTGTACACCGATGCCTCCGGCGAGTTGCGTGTGGACCTGCGCGATGCCGCAGCCGGTACGTACACCCTGCGTGGCGGACGCGGTGGCGGCCTGAAGGTGGTGCGCTCGCACTGAGCGGTGCCGGTTCTCCCCGGGGCGCTGTTCATAGGTGGCCCGGTGCGTTGCGCAGGTGGTTGAACGGCGCTGCTACTTTCGTCGCGTCCCACCCCGAACGACCACATGGCGAAGCGCAGCGCACCCAAGCCCCGCGGCCCCAAGAGCATCCTGGGCCCCTCCTCGATGGAATTCCTCGAGGCCTACCTGAACAACGCCAGCCCCACCGGCTTCGAGACCAGTGGCCAGCGCCTCTGGCTGGACTACCTCCGCCCCTACATCGATGATCACTTCACCGATGCCTACGGAACGGCGGTGGGTGTGGTTAACCCCGATGCGAAGTTCAAGGTGGTGATCGAGGCCCATGCCGACGAGATCAGCTGGTTCGTGCATTACATCACCAAGGACGGGTTCATCTACGTGCGCCGCAACGGTGGCAGCGACCACATCATCGCCCCCAGCAAGCGCGTCAACATCCACACCGCGAAGGGCATCGTGAAGGCCGTGTTCGGCTGGCCCGCGATCCATGTGCGCAACGGCAAGAACGACCCTGTGCCGGCGCTGGACAACATCTTCCTCGACTGCGGCTGCAGCACGAAGGAGGAGGTGGAGGCGCTGGGTGTGCACGTGGGCTGCGTGATCACCTACGAGGATGAGTTCATGGTGCTGAACGGTCGGCACTTCGTGGGCCGTGCGCTGGACAACCGCATCGGCGGCTTCATGATCGCCGAGGTCGCGCGGCTGCTGCACGCAGAGCGCAAGCGCCTTCCCTACGGTCTGTACATCACAAACAGCGTGCAGGAGGAGGTGGGTCTTCGCGGGGCCGAGATGATCGTGGAACGCATCCGCCCGAACGTGGCCATCGTCACCGATGTGACGCATGACACGCAGACACCGCTGATGAACAAGGTGCAGAACGGGGATATCGCCTGCGGGCAGGGACCGGTGTTGAGCTATGCACCCGCGGTGCACAACAACCTGCTGAAGCTCATCGTCGACACCGCGGAGCGCAGCGGCATCCCTTTCCAGCGCATGGCGGCCAGCCGTGCCACCGGCACCGACACCGATGCTTTCGCCTACGGTGCTGCCGGCGTACCCAGCGCCTTGGTGAGCCTGCCATTGCGCTACATGCACACCACGGTGGAGAGCGTCCACCGGCAGGACGTGGAGCATGTGATCAAGCTGATCCATGCGAGCCTGCGTGCGCTGCGCAACAACCACGACCTGCGTTACATCCGCTGATCCGCGCGATCGATGAGGCCGGGGCTGGACGAGAACACGCGTTCGGCGCTGCACTTCACGCTCATGGGTGCGCTGCTCATCGGCGTGCTGCGCCTGGCATACTGGTGGATCGGGCGGATGATGCTTGACGGGCATCCGGGTGCGGCCATCCTGCTTCCCTGGCGCGCGGGCTACCTGTTGTCCGATCCCTTCACCGTGGTGAACGCGTCCACGGCCCTGCCGCTGCGGCTGGCCGTTGCTGTGGGCTATGCCCTCCTGGCCGGTGTGCTCGTGGCCCTCGTGGTACGGGCCCTCCGCTTCGCTGGAGGGGCGGCCGCCGGTCGCGCCGCCGGTGCGATCATCCTGGTCCTGGGTCT
>CAZUNW010000161.1:0-1104 GCA_964621425.1 uncultured Chryseobacterium sp.
GTACAATCCGATCCTCCGTCGGATGACCGTTCACAAAGAGATCAAGTAACCAGCGCTGCGGCGCGTGAGACATGGCAAAGAAGGTCGTTGCTACCCTGAAGAAAGCGGATGCCAAGGTGTTCACCAAGGTCATCCGCATGGTGAAGAACGCGAAAACCGGGGCCTACCAGTTCCAGGAGACGGTGATTTTCCGGAAGGCCCGAAACCCCGTGATGGCCGGCACCTGGAAAGGCCTGCGCCTCACGGCACGGGCCTTTTCGCATACGGTAAGGACCATGGCGCTTTTCGGGCTTTTCGGCAGGAATAAGAGCGGGGACGCGGAGGAGCGCACGGCGCTTTCCGCAGGGCTTGAGCGTTCCAGAGGGGGATTGATCGGCAAGCTGAGCCGCATGCTTGTGGGCCGGTCCGCGGTGGATGATACCGTGCTGGACGACCTCGAGGAAGTGCTCGTGAGCAGCGATGTGGGGGTGGATACCACCCTCACCATCATTCGCCGGGTGCAGGAGCGAGTGGCCCGCGACAAGTATCTGGGCACCGCCGAGCTCGACCGCGTGCTGCGGGAGGAGATCGTCGACCTCATGAAGGACCCGGCCCCGCTCCAGGCAACCGCCAAACCCTATGTGATCATGGTGGTGGGGGTGAATGGCGTGGGCAAGACCACCACCATTGGCAAGTTGTCCAACCGCTTGAAAAAGAGCGGGTTGAATGTAATGCTCGGCGCAGCGGATACCTTCCGGGCCGCCGCGGTGGACCAGCTGCGGATCTGGAGCGAGCGCGTGGGCGTGCCCATGGTGTCCCAGGGCATGGGAGCCGACCCGGCGGCCGTGGCCTACGACGCGGTGGAGAGTGCCAAGGCACGTGGCATGGACGTGGTGATCATCGATACCGCCGGGCGCCTCCACAACAAGGTGAACCTGATGCAGGAGCTTACCAAGGTGCGCAACGTGATGCGCAAGGTGGTCCCCGATGCACCCCATGAGGTGCTGCTCGTCCTGGACGACAGCACCGGCCAGAACGCGGTGGAGCAGGCACGCCAGTTCACCAAGGCCACGGACGTGACGGCGCTGGCGCTCACCAAGATCGACGGAACGGCCAAGGGCGGCG
>CAZUNW010000161.1:1114-5469 GCA_964621425.1 uncultured Chryseobacterium sp.
TCGGCGAAGGCATTGACGACCTCCAGGAGTTCGACCGGAAGGCCTTCGTGGACGGGTTGTTCAGCAGGGACTGACGCTTCAGGCGGTCATACCGCCCGGCGGTGCGCGGAGTCATCCGCATCGCTCACCAGTTCAAGCTCCATCTTGACGCCCAGCAGTTCGGCGAAATATGCGCTGGACTCGATCATGAACTCGTCGTCCTCCTCCACCACCCAGGTGATGTGGACTGGTGTGCCCATCACCTCCGCCGCGCGTACGCGGCCGAGCATGATATACAGGGCCTTGAGCGAGGAGGAGTTGAAGTAGGCGAGCGAGATCCGCAGGCTGACCTTCTTGTCAGTTACGGCCAGGAAGGTCTCCAGCCATTGGATCACCGGCTGGAAGAACGCCTGGGCGTTCTCGGGGATGGAGACGCCCGTAAGTGAGCAGAAGCCCGTGGCCGGCTCGAAGTGGACCTCCGGGGTGGTGCGCGTCGCGGGGATGTGCAGCGTCTGCATGGTTCGTGGTGCGGATCAGGAACGGAGCTGCGTGGTCACCTGGCTTGTACAACGGTAGATGCCGTCGGACTCGGGCAGTACGGCCGCTGTGATGCGGTTGCCCACCTTGCGCGCGATCTGCAGCATGCCCAGCCCGGCACCACCCTTCTCACCGAAGGAGGGGTCCTGCAGCTGCTGTTTGAAGGCGCCGGTGATCTCCTCGGGGGTCATCGACCGGATGGCGCACACCGTGGCAAGCAGGCGTTCTGCGTCGGCCTTGTCGGCCAGGTTGCTGATCTCGATGACAAGCTCGGGACCCTGAATGCGCCACTGGAACGATACGCTCCCCTTGGAACAGTATCGCTGGGCATTATCCAGCAGCTCGATCGCCACACCGAACAACCGCTTGCTGTCACCCCGGGAGCCCAGGTTGGTCAGCGCGATGGCCATCAGCAGGTCGGAGAGCTGCACGCGCACCTCGCTGTTGAGCAGGCCTTCGTAGCGGATCAGGTTGCCGTTGGACGGGTTCATCGCTCGGGTTGAACGGGGACTCCCCGGCCAGGGTTTCAGTCCGCGGGGCCATGCCCGCTGCCGCCCCTACCTTCGCGCCGCCATGAAGGCCCGCACCCACAAGCCCACCAAGGTGAATGTCGTGACCCTGGGCTGTTCGAAGAACACCTTCGACAGCGAGGTGCTCATGGCCCAGCTCCGCGCCAATGGCATCGCCGTTGAGCACGAGGCGCCGCACGACGGACACAACGTGGTGGTGATCAACACCTGCGGATTCATCGACAATGCCAAGCAGGAGAGCATCGACACCATCCTGAGCTGGGCCGCGGCCAAGGACCGTGGCGAGGTGGAGAAGGTTTACGTGACAGGCTGCCTCAGCCAGCGCTACGCCCCCGAACTCAAGGAGGGTGTGCCGCAGGTGGACGCCTGGTTCGGCACGCGCGACCTGCCCCGCCTGCTGAAGACGCTCAAGGCCGACTACAAGCAGGAATTGGTGGGGGAGCGGCTGCTCACCACCCCTGCACACTTCGCCTATTTCAAGATCAGCGAGGGTTGCGACCGCAAATGCTCCTTCTGCGCCATCCCTCTGATGCGGGGTGGGCACGTCAGCACACCCATCGAGCAACTGGAGGCCAATGCGCGCGCACTGGCCGCACAGGGAGTAAAGGAGCTCATCCTCATCGCGCAGGACCTCACCTATTACGGGCTCGATCTCTACCGCAAACGCGACCTGGCCGGCCTGGTGGACCGCCTTAGCGCGGTGGACGGCATCGCGTGGATCCGCCTGCACTACGCATTCCCCAGCGGCTTCCCCATGGACGTGCTGGACGTGATGCGCGAGCGGCCCAACGTGTGCCGGTACCTGGACATGCCCCTTCAGCATGGCAGCACCGCCATGCTCACCCGCATGCGGCGCGGCATCACGCAGGAGCGCACCGAGGCGCTGGTAGCCACCATCCGCGACAAGGTCCCGGGCATCGCCATCCGCACGACACTGATCGCGGGCTTTCCCGGTGAGACCGCTGCAGACCACGAGGACGGCCTGCGCTGGATCGAACGCATGCGATTCGACCGCCTGGGATGCTTCACCTACAGCCACGAGGAGGGCACCCACGCCTACACCATGACCGACGATGTGCCGGCCGAGGTGAAGGAGCAGCGCGCCCAGGAGGTGATGGAACTGCAGGCCGGCATCAGCATGGAGCTCAACCAGCGGCGCGTGGGCCAGCAGTTGCGGGTGCTGGTGGACAAGGCCGAGAGTGGGCACTATGTGGCCCGCACGGAGTTCGACTCGCCTGAGGTGGACAACGAGGTGCTCATTCCGCTGGCTGCCGGCCACCTGCGCATCGGTGACATGGCCGAGGTTCGCATCACCGCCGCCCACGAGCACCACTTGGAGGCAGTGCCCGCCTGAACGGTTCAGTCCCGTTCACCATCCTCTGTCTCCCCGCCGGCCTCCGCCGGGGCTGCATCACCCTCCGTTCCGGGCGCGGCAACGAGCCCGCGGAAGTAGGTGAGGAGCGCGGTGCGCTGCGCTGCGGTCAGCCGGGCGTCGCCGTGCAACAGCGTGTAGCTGCGCAAGGGCATCTCCTCCTCCTGCACCATGTCCACCGCCTCCCCGGCCACGTGGGCCTGCTCCTCCTGCGGAAGGGCGCCCCAGGAAGTGGCGTCGAAATGCCCGCGGCCCTCATTGATGTGGTCCTGCAGCCACCAGTTGACCGGCGTGATGGCCGCGTACCACGGATACCGGGGCTGCCCGCTGTGGCAGTCGTAGCATGCGGTCCGGAGCACCTGCTCCACATCGGGCGCCGGGCGGGTCAGCGCGATGAGGTCCCAGGCCGGGTCCACCGGCTCAGTCGTGCTTTCCGGCCGGATGAATTGGGCAAGCAGGAACACGCCAAGAACGAACAGGAGGAGGTTGCGCATGGTGACGGACAAGGTAGGGCGGGGCTGAACATCCCATCCTGTTGTTCGTCAGGCCACGGGACGCCGATGCAGCGGAACTTCGCGCGGACCATCCCAATAATGCGCCACATCCTGCTCGTCCTGGTCTTGCTGTTCCATCTCGACACCTGCAACGCGCGTGCCGGAGCCCCGGATGGCATGGACGCCCTCGCCGTGGTGAAGGTGGAGGGCCTGCGCGCCGAGGACCTGGCGCGGATCCAGGCCATCGCGGCACATGAACAGGGGGTGGGCATCGAGTACACCTGCCTGTGGGCCGGCATCGTTGTCTTCCACCTCGAGGATGTGTCCTGCCCGGACAGGGCGGATGTCATCACCTACCTGCGCCGCATGCTGACCCAGGCAGGCATCATGGCCCGCGCCGAACTGCTCGACGTGCACCTCGCCGCCCGTGGGCCGGGCAAGTGCTGAGCCACGCTACTGGCGCACCACGCGCACCTGGGCCGAACGGTCCTGCCCGGTGATGCGCACCTGGTAGAGGCCTTCGGACAGTTCACCAAGGTCGAGGTCCATCCGGTCGCCGCCGTGGAGTTCCCGCTGCTGGCGCATCACCACAGCGCCACGCATGTCCAGCACCTCCACCAGTGCACCACCCAGGATGCCCTGCACATCAACGGTCAAAAGCCCGGAGGTGGGGTTGGGCCAGGCGTCCAGCATGGTGGGTGCAACGGGCTCCTCGATGCCTACGAGCGCGCCGCAGGTGAAGGCCCATCGGATGCTGCGGCCGAACTCCGGCTCGAAGCTGCGCAGTATGCTGCCGTTGGTACGACGCAGGCGGAAGTAGCCGCTGCCCGCCCCCGGATCGGCCCAATAGCTCAAGCCGTCGTTGCCAGTGTCCAGGAACTCCATCGTGTAGCAGCCAGCGAACAGTGTCAGCGTGTCGGAGTACACCGTGTTGGCGGCGTGGCTGTTGCGCGAAAAGATCACGCTGCCGTATACATCACGGATGGTGAGGCTGTTCTCCGCCGGGTAGTTGTTGGTGCGGTAGTTCACCACGATGGTCTCGGGATAAACCGAGGGCAGCACCATGTTGGTGCGGTAGCTGTCGTTCACGGGGTTCTCATCCACCCCGCCGTTGGGCGCGTTGAGGGCGACGTGGAAGACCGAGGGGCTGGAGCCCACCCAAAACCCGGCGCCCCCCACGGGCAGCACCACCTCGGTGCGCTCCATGTGCTTGAGAAGGCCCGTCCATGTCCAGTAGCTGGGCGTACCCCCTTCCACCCAGTAGGTGAAGGTGACACTCGTCAGTTCCTGGCCACCCGCGTTGCGCAACACCACGAGCGGGTCATGGCACAGGGGGTTGTTGCGGCGGTGCATGTCGGTGGTGCTGGGGCGCTGCACCTCCACGATCTCGGCATCGAGCGTGTGGGCCGGGGCGCTGAACTCCAGGAGGTCCATGTTGATGAC
>CAZUNW010000162.1:0-5446 GCA_964621425.1 uncultured Chryseobacterium sp.
CGGGTGGAGAAGTTCTTCCTGTTCTTCGACTGGAAGTTCGCGCTCTGGAAGCGCCAGGTGGGCGACACCGTGTTCGGCGTGGGCTGGATCCCCCTGGGCGGCTACGTGAAGATCAGCGGCATGATCGACGAGAGCATGGACCGCGACCAGATGGCCCGACCTCCGCAGCCGTGGGAGTTCCGCGCCAAGCCCGCCTGGCAGCGCCTCATCATCATGGTGGGCGGCGTCACCGTGAACCTGCTGCTCGGCATGCTGATCTACATCGCCGTGCTCTTCACCTGGGGGCGCGACTACCTGCCCCTTGAGAACGCCACCTACGGCTTCCACCCCAGCAGCGTGCTGAAGGAGCAGGGCCTGCGGGATGGTGACCGCGTGATCGCCGTGCAGGGGCACGAGGTGCGCTCCATCGAGGAGGTGGGCAAGGCGATCCTGATCGACGGTGCCCGCGAGCTGGTGGTGGAGCGGGAGGGGCACCGCATGCAGGTGAGCCTTTCCGCCGATGTGGCCGACCGCATCATGGACCGCAACGAGAAGGGGCTGTTCACCCCGTGCGTGCCCTTCTTCGTGGATACGCTGATGCCCGACGGCACCGCCCGTGACAGCGGCCTGCTCAAGGGCGACCGGCTGGTGGCGGTGAACGGCAAGCCCGCCCCGTGGTTCGCCCAGTTCCGCGAGGCGATGGGCGGCCTGAAGGGGCAACAGGCCACCATCGGGGTGTTGCGCGGCGTGGATACGCTGCAGGTGGTGGTACAGGTGAGTGACCAGGGCCTGATCGGCGTGGGCAACCGCCCGCCCGAGGCGTATTTCACCTTCGCCAAGGAGCGCTACGGCCTGCTGTCCTCCATCCCGGCGGGCATTGCCTACGGCTGGAACACCCTGGGTGGCTACGTGAGCTCCCTGAAGCTCCTGGCCAGCGCCAGCGGTGTCAAGCAGATGGGCGGCTTCGGCTCCATCGGCGGCCTCTTCAGCCCCACCTGGGACTGGCAGGTGTTCTGGAACATGACGGCCTTCCTGAGCATCATCCTGGCCTTCATGAATATCCTGCCCATCCCCGCATTGGACGGTGGCCACGTGGTGTTCCTCCTTTACGAGATGGTGTTCCGGCGTGCGCCCAACCAGAAGGTGCTGGAGGTGGCGCAGCTGGTGGGCATGGTGCTGTTGCTGGCCCTGCTCCTCCTGGCCAACGGGAACGACCTGGTGAAGTGGCTCACCGGGCGCATGTAACCCGGTGCGGGGGCGCCTCGTAGAAGGAGGCCCAACCCCCCGCAACGATGCGCCACGTCGTACTCATCGAAGAGGATCCCCTGGTGCGCACCCTTCTGGTGCACCGCATGCTGTTCAACGGCTGGAAGGCCACCGGCGTGTCGGACGCCTCCGAGCTGCAGGCCCTGCTGCGCCGCGTGACGCCGGACCTGATCGTGCTGGATATCGGCCTGCAGCAGGTGGACGGGCTGGCCGTGGTGGAGGACCTGCGGGCGCGCGGCATCGCCGTGCCCGTGATGGTGCTCACCGCCTTCGAGGAACCCCGCCTGAGCACCATGGCGCGCAGCGCCGGCGCCGACGACCTGATGGAAAAGCCCTGTGACAGTGAGCAGCTGTTGCAGCGCATGGAGCGGCTGATGGTCGCCTGATGCACCATCTTTGCGGGGTTGAGCACCCCTTTTACCCACGATGTGCTGATCGTCGGCCAGGGATTGGCCGGGTCCGTGCTTGCGGAGACCTCGCTGCGCCGCGGCCTGCGCGTTCGCATTTTCGATGAACCACGCGATGGCCGCGCCTCCTGGGTTGCCGCCGGCCTGGTGAACCCGGTGGCGCTGCGGCGCACCATGCTGAGCTGGCGCGCCCCCGAGCTGCTGCCCATCGCCGGGGCCTTCTACCGCGATGCCGGGCTGCACCTGGGCCGCGAGGTGTGGAACCCGATTCCCCTTGTAAAGGTGTTCCCAAGCGCCAAGGAGGCCGGCGAATGGCGCGTGCGCATGAACGATCCCGAGGTGGGCCATTACCTCAGCGTGGAGGTCTCCACCGATCCCGGCCTCAAGCGCGTGGACCAGCCCTATGGGCATGGGCAGGTGAAGCGCGCGGCCTGGGTCGACGGGGCCGGCCTGCTCACCGCCTGGCGCACGGCATGGACCGAACAGGGCCTGCTCGAGCAGCGAGCCGCGCAGCCCACCGATGCGCGTGCCGTGCCGGGCGGCGTGGACCTCTTCGGCCACACGGCCCCCCTGCTTGTGTGGTGCGCCGGTCCCTTCGCCGCCCTGAAGGGCCTTGTGCCCGTGCGCGGCGAACGCCTCACCGTGCGTCTGCCCGGGCTGGACCTGGGCGTTCTGGTGCACCGCGGCGGCTTCATCCTGCCGCTGGGCGGTGACGATTACCGCGTGGGCAGCACCTACGACTGGGATGACGTATGGAGCGGCCCCTCCGCCGCGGGACGGGCCGACCTGCTGCGCCGGCTGCACAAACTGCTGCTGCGCACGCCCTTGGAACCCGAGGGTACCGAGGCCTTCCACGTGGTGGACCACTGGGCCGGTGTACGGCCCACCACCACCGACCGGCGTCCGTTGCTGGGCCGCATCGGCCCGCACCAGGCCGTGTTCAACGGGCTTGGCTCCAAGGGCGTGCTAATGGCGCCGTGGTGCGCCCAGCACCTGCTGGATCACCTGCTGGACGGCCGGCCGCTGGACCCCGAGGTGGACCTGGCGCGCTTCGCGTGACGCCCCATGGCCACCGTGCGTGTGCCCCTTCTTCTGCTGGTGGTGCTCCTGCTCCATGGCTGCCGCGGGCACCGTCCTGCCCTTACGCCTAAAGCGGTCGATCCGTGGGCGCGCGTGGCGGTGCTGGAGGACCAGGCCCGCCTGCTCGAGGCACTGGCCGTTACCGACAGCCTGCTGGCGGCCGCTGCGCGGCACCGTGATGCGCCCCTTCAGCTGGTGGCCCACTTGCATCGTGCCCGCCTGCGCGAGCGGATGGGCCTCGGCCGGATGGCCGCCTTGCGCGAACTGGACCTCCTCACCGACAGCCTTGCCGCCGCGGGAGTCCCACCGCCCATCGTCCCGCTGCTGCACAGCGCACTTGCCGGCGCGTGGTGGGAGGTGTACGCCGCCGATCGCCGGCAGGTGTTGGAGCGCGCGCCGAACGCCACGGACACCGCCGATGTCGGCACATGGGACCATGGCCGGTTCATGCGCCACATCCTGTGGCACGCCCGCCGTTCCGTGGAGCCGATCGACAGCCTGAAGGTCCTTCCCGCGACGCCCTTCAAACCGTTGCTGCCGCCCTGCGTCACGTGTCCTGGCACCGCCGACACCCTCTCTGGCCCGGACGCGACCCTGCTGGACCTGCTCGGCCGGCGCGCCCTCGACCTGTTGCACCACCCGGAGCCCCGACTTGCCCTGCCGGCCGATCCCTATGCGCTGGACGATCCTCGCCACTTCGCCCTCTTCGAGGCCTTCGCCTACCGCCCTTTCGCCCACGCCGACACCACCTCCTGGAACCTGCAAACCATGCGCCTGCACCAACGGATGGAGCGTGCGCACCTGAGCGACGACCGTCCGGATGCGCTGGTGGACCTGGTGCTTGACCGGCTGGACCGGGTGCGCGCCGCGAGCACCCTTTCCCACGCCGACCACCTGCAGCTGGACGCGCTGGCCCTGCTGCGCACACGCATGCCGAACGACACTTGCTGGAGCCTCGTGACACTGGCCATGGCCCGCTGGCATGTGCGGCGGGCCGCAGCGTGCGACACGGCGGCTGTATCCTGTGGCGTCGATGACCGGCGTGCCGCCCTGGTGCTTTGCGCGGAGGCCATGGACCGCTTCCCCGCCAGTTGCGGCGGACGTGCTGCGGCTGCCCAGCACGCCGCCCTGCGCAGCGCCTGGTTCGCATGGCCCGTGGTGCCTGCGGTGTTACCCGGTATCCCTTTCCGCCTGCCGCTCCAGCACCGGAACAGCGGGCGTGCCGGGCTGCGGGCGGTGAAGGACCCCCAGGTCCCGGGCGCCGGCGGCAAGCCGGACGCAACCCATCTCGCGTGGCTTGTGCGCCAGCGACCGTTGCATCAATGGGCGGTCGACCTTCCGGGAGCGGGGGACCTCGCCACCCACCGCACCGGGCTGGAGGTGGCCGCCCTGCCCCCGGGCCGCCATGCCCTGATCGTGGGCGACACGGCACCGAACGCGCCGCAGCCGGTGTGGATCCGCATCCAGGTCACGCGGCTCGCGCTGCGGGTGGGGGTGGACGGCGCCTTGCAGGTGGTGGACCGCGCCAACGGACTGCCGTTGGCGGGCGTTTCGGTACGCCTTTTCCGCAGCGGTGCGGGCGCGCCGCCCGTGCGCGTGGCTGAGGCCCTGACGAACGCCCGCGGTGAGCCTGTTCCCGCCCTGCCCGTGCCGGAGGGATCGCACACGTACCTGCTGGAGCAAGGGGAGGACCGCTGGATGGTGGATGTGCCACCGCCCGTGTCCCTGAGCACCTTCCTGTTCGCCGAACAGCGGCCAACAGCTACGGGGCACGAGCTGCTGGTGCGCGGCATTGTGCTCGGTCCGGAAGGCGTTGCCGGGCACCACGCGCAACGGGTACGCCTGCGCGATGCCCATGGTGCTGAGCGGATGGGGATGTCCGTGGTGACGGATGCGGCGGGGACCTTCACCGTGCGCATGCCGCTGCCGCTGGATGTGCCGACCGTTGGCGCCGGCTTGTCGGTGGAGCGCGGCCCCGCCGTGGTCCGGGTGGTTCGGTAGGCCGCCCCCGGGTGAACCGCAGGCGCGTCCGCTCGTTGTTTCAGAGGCCCCGGGTCTTTCGACGGGCGGTCCTTGCGCCGCATGGTCACTACCGGGGACCTTTGCCAGCTGAACCTGAACAATGCGCCGATCCCTGCCCGCCCTGCTTCTTCTCGCCTCGCTCCCGGCCATGGGCCAGGAGTTCGTGGAACTGCATAACGCCGAGGTGCTCCCCCTGGAGTTCCTGGGGGAGACCATGGCCTACCGGGATTGGGACAGCACACGGGTGTTCCGTGACGAACCGGTGCGCGATGCGCAAGGCTGGTTGGTGAAGCCCGAGCCCCCCGGCACCAAGGAGTCACGCCTGCACCAGCCCACCAACGCGAAGGCCCAGCCGCAGGGAGAAGACCCCGCCTGGCAGCGCGGCCAGGGAACACGCACCACCGGCCGTGCGCTGGACCTTACCATCAACGGCATCGGAAACACGGGAGTGAACCCGAGCGACCCTTGCCTGGAGGTGGGCCCCAACCACGTGATCCAGATGATCAACGGCGGCTCGGGCGCCTATTTCCGCGTGTTCGACAAGAGTGGGAACCCCCTCGGGGCACAGACCTACCTGGACAACTTCATCAACGCCATCGGCGGCATCAGTTCATACGGCGGCGCGGGCGATCCCATCGTGCTGTACGATGCGCTGGCCGACCGCTGGCTGATGAGCGAGTTCTCCGCGAGCG
>CAZUNW010000163.1:0-5366 GCA_964621425.1 uncultured Chryseobacterium sp.
AAGGTCAACAACCCCTTCAACTTCGGAGCACCGAGGACCATCCGCCTGGGCCTGCGCCTCAGCTTCTGAACCGAACCCCTTCCGCAACATGAACCGAACGGACCGCATGACCCCCAGCAGGATCCTCGCGCTCTCGTCCCTCTTCCTGTTCTTCGCACTGACCGCGTCCGCGCGCGAGTCGCAGGACCGCAGCCCCCAGCAGGGTCGCTCGGGAGCAGCTGTGCAGGCGAAGGCCGCCGGCTGTTCACCCTCCACCGCGCGTGATGAACTGGACCTGAACAACGTCCGCGCCCTCATTGAGACGGGCGGCAACATGTGGCAGCGCCGCGATGGTGCCGGTGGACCGGCCTACGAGGTGCCGAAGACCGAGGACCGCTCCGGCCCGGACGCCATGTTCGCCGGTTCGCTCTGGATGGGCGGCATCTCGCCGGACAACCAGCTCAAGTTGGCCGCGGTGCGCTTCCGCCAGGTGGGTAATGACTACTGGCCCGGTCCGCTGACCAACACGGGCGATGCATCCGTGACGCCCGACGTGTGCGTGCAGTACGACCGTACGTGGAAGACGCTGCGCCAGGACGCAGAGCTCCACCGTGCCTACCACCGCTGCCGCCTCGACCCGGCCTGCGATGAGAACGTGGAGTACCCGGACTACGTTATGCCCAGCATCTTCGAGGAATGGCCCGCGCACGGCAACATCGACCTGAACCAGGACTACAACCTGGCCCCCTACGCTGACGAGGACGGCAGCGATGATTACAACCCCGAGGAGGGCGACTACCCCGGATACGACCTGGACGGCGAGATCGACTGCACCGCGCGCAAGCGTGAGGATGCCATCCCCCTGTTCGGTGACCAGAACATCTGGTGGGTGTTCAACGACAAGGGCAACGCCCACACCGAGTCGGGCGGTCTGCCCATCGGCATGGAGGTGCGCGCGCAGGCCTTTGCCTTCGCCACCAACGATGCGGTGAACAACATGACCTTCTACAACTACGTGCTGATCAACCAGGGCACGCAGACGTTGTTGAACACCTATTTCGGCCAGTGGGCGGACGTGGACCTGGGCTGCGCTGACGACGATTTTGTCGGTTGCGATGTGCAGCGCGGCCTCGGATACTCCTACAACGGGGACAACAACGACGAGGACTGCAACGGCAACCCCGGCTACGGTGTCCAGCCCCCGGCCGTGGGCATCGACTTTTTCGAGGGGCCCTTCCAGGACTACGATGAACTGGACAACCCGGGTCCGGCGACCACCGCCGATGTGTACAACTGCCAGAATGCACGTGATTCGCTGGGCATTCCTTACAAGGGCATCGGCATCGGTTACGGCGATGGCGTGGAGGACAACGAGCGCTTCGGCATGCGCGCGTTCCTCTACCACAACAACAATTCGACCGTGACGGGCGACCCCACCATCGCCATCAACTACTACAACTACCTGCGCGCCATCTGGCGTGACAACTCCCCGAACCTGTACGGAGGCACCGGCCACCAGGCCGATGCTGAGGCGGACCCCAACACGCAGGCCCGTTACATGTTCCCTGGTGACAGCGATCCCATTGGCTGGGGTACGAACTGCGTGCCGCAGGCCCCGTGGACCGAGGAGAGCTCCGGCAACAACCCCTTCGACCGCCGCTTCATCCAGAGTGCCGGCCCCTTCACCCTGGAGCCGGGCGCCTACAACAACGTGACCGTTGGTGTGGTGTGGGCCCGTGCCACGGGTGGTGGTCCGTTCGAGAGCGTCGAGGAGGTGCGCCGCGCGGATGACAAGGCCCAGGCGCTGTTCGACAACTGCTTCCGCATCCTGAACGGACCCGACGCCCCGGAGCTGGGCATCGTGGAACTGGACCGCGAGTTGATCATCACCATCGAGAACCTGGAGCTCGGCAACAACTTCAACGAAGGTTACACCGAGCTGGACCCCACGATCCCGGAGGATGCCACGGACCGCGAGTACCGCTTCCAGGGCTACAAGGTGTACCAGCTGCGTGATGCCGAAGTGAGCGTGGCCGACCTGAATGATGTGAACCTGGCCCGTCTGGTGTTCCAGTGCGACATTGAGGACGGTGTGAGCAGCATCATCAACTACATCGAGGACCCTGTGATCGCCCTGCCGGTGCCCACGCTGATGGTGGAGGGCGCCGATGGCGGGATAGACCACTCCTTCAAGGTCACCGAGGACAAGTTCGCCCAGGGCGACCCGCGCCTGATCAACTTCAAGACGTACTACTACATGGCGATCGCCTACGGGTACAACAACTACCAGGACTTCAATCCGGACCCGCAGGTGCTCACCGGCCAGGCGCTGCCTTATCTGGCTGGCCGTAAGTCCGCCACCGGCGCCATCCAGCCCTTCTCCGGGATCCCGCACAAGAACACACCCGAGAACGGAGGCACGGTGCTGAACGCCGCTTACGGCGATCAATTCACCCTCACGCGCCTGGAGGGTGCGGGCAATGGGGTGCAGCCGGTGATGCTGAGCAACAGCACGATCGACCTGATCATGAACGGCCAGCCCTGGCGCCAGGAGCAGCTCACCTACACGCAGGACATGGGTCCGGTGAACATCAAGGTGATCGACCCGCTGGCCCTCAAGGCCGGTGATTTCGAATTGTGGTTCACCGACTCGGTGACCGATGGGCAGCTGGACGACGCAAGCTGGATGCTGGTCTATGTGGACGGGCAGGACACGGTGCGCAGCGACCGCACGATCACCGTGCGTAACGAGCAGCTTGTGCCGGACTACGGCATCTCGGTGACGATCCAGCAGGGTTTCTACAGCAACAGCAACCGCTTCACGGACTTCATCGAGGCGGAGATCACCTACGCGGACCCGATACCTTGGTTGAGCGGTGTGCCGGACGGCGAAGGGGAGGACGCCCTGAACTGGATCCGATCCGGCCTGGCCGAGGGTGATGAGGTGCTTTACCCGGACTATGTCGGCAAGGACGACAACGAGGTGTATGAAGGCGTTCTGGTGCAGGAGTTCGACGGCTTGTCCGGCGGCACGTGGGCACCTTTCGCCCTGGTGGGCGACACCGCCTTCCAGCCCGGCGGCCCCAACGTCACCACCGCCATCAGCATCGCCAACATCAGTGATGTGGGCAACACCCTGGTGGTGCTCACACCCGACCGCAGCAAATGGACGCGTAGCGCGGTGCTGGAGATGGAGGAGAACCCCGGTCTTGCCGTGGGCAACGTGCAGAAGCACGCCCTCCGCGCCAGCCCGAGCGTGGACAAGCTGGGCCGCCGCAGTGGCAGTCCCGGCTGCAATGAGGACGAGGCCACCCTGTCGGGCGCCCAGCCCAATGGCATGGGCTGGTTCCCCGGCTATGCCATCGACCTGACCAGCGGCGAGCGCCTCAACATCGCGTTCGGCGAGGGCAGCTTCTGGGGCGGAGCCCGCGGCCGTGACATGCTCTGGAACCCGAGCGACACGCTGATCACCCAGCTGGGCTCCCCGGTCTTCGGTGGTATGCACTACATCTTCGTGTTCCGCAATGCCCAGCGCGAAGAGGCGAACCCGAGCTTCATGCCACAGTATGACCAGGGCCAGTTCATTTACGACAAGCTCAGTTCCGGCACGGTGGCCGACCGCACGCGTGTGTACCGGGCCTGCACCTGGGTGGGTTCCGCGCTGCGCAACCACGGGTTGGAGTTCACCTCCATCGAGGACGGCCTCATCCCCACCGAGACGCGCATCCGCCTCAACGTGGTGAAGCCCTACGAGACGTACCGGCAGCCCTTTGCCGCCTACACGCCGTTGATCAATCCGCAGCTGAACGATGGCCTGCCGCTGTACCGCTTCAACACCGGTGAGCGCGCCCCGATCGTGCAGGATAGCGAGGCCGCACAGACCGCATGCGACCTGATCGACGTGGTGCCCAACCCGTATTACGGCTTCAGCAGCTACGAGACGAGCCGCCTGGACAACCGCGTCAAGTTCATCAACCTGCCCCAGCGCTGCGATATCTCCATCTACAACGTGAGCGGCACCCTGGTGCGCCGGTTCAAGAAGGACAACGCCCTCACCTACGTGGACTGGGACCTGCGGAACCAGATCAACGTGCCGGTCGCCAGCGGCGTGTACATCTGCCACATCGAGGTGCCCGGTGTGTGTGAGCGCGTGGTGAAATGGTTCGGCGTGATGCGCCCCGTGGACCTGCAGAATTTCTGATCGCCGGAGGCCAACGAAGCGACGAGAACGACATGAAGACGATGATGCAACGAGGAACGTCCGCGGCTGCCGCGGTGCTATCGATCCTGCTGGTGGTCCCCGCCTTCGCGGGAACCCCGGACCGTGCCGGTTCCGCCGGTGCGGCGCAGCTGCTGATCAACCCCTGGGCGCGCAGCGCCGGTTGGGGCCTGGCCAACACCGCCGCCCTGCGCGGCGTGGAGAGCATGTTCGGCAACGTGGCCGGCCTGGCCCACACCCGCAAGACGGAGGTGGCCTTCTCCTCGAGCCGTTGGCTGGAGGGCTCGGGCGTTACGGTGAACAGCTTCGGCCTGGGCCAGCGCGTGGGAGCCTCCGGTGCGCTCGGCATCAGTGTGATGTCCATGGGTTTCGGCGACCTGCCCGTGACCACCACGGACCAGCCGGAGGGTGGTCTGGGTACCTTCCGCGTGAGCTATGCCAACATCGGCCTGGCCTACGCCAATGGCTTCTCCAACAGCATCTACGGAGGCCTGCTGGTCCGCGTGGTCTCCGAGGCCATCGCTGATGCCCGCGCCTCCGCCGTATGCTTCGATGCAGGCATCAACTACGTCACCGGTGAGCGCGACCAGGTGCGCTTTGCCATCGCCCTGAAGAACGTCGGCCCCACCATGCGCTTCGATGGTGACGGCATGGCCGTGCAGGGTCTCATCGTCAGCGGGAGCGACCAGCTCACACTGGCCAATCGCTCGCAGCGGTTCGAACTGCCCAGCATGCTGTCCATCGGCGGTTCCTACGACTTCAAGCTGGGGGAGATGCACCGCCTTACCCCTGCCCTCACCTTTTTCTCCCACTCCTTCACCCGCGACCAGTTCGTTGTGGGCATGGAGTACGCCTTCCGCAAGATCTTCCACCTGCGCGGAGGCTACATCTGGGAGGAGGGCATCACCAACGATGCCGAGCGTGCCACCGTGTTCACGGGCCCTTCCGGCGGCCTCAGCGTGGATCTGCCCTTCGGCAAGGAGAAGCAGAGCGCCATCGCTGTGGACTACGCCTACCGCGCCACCAACCCCTTCAGCGGGGTGCATCAGGTGGGCATCCGCGTGAGCCTCTGAGCGCGATCATTTATCTTTGAAGGAAGGGGACCTCTCGGGGTCCTCTTCCATTCTACCACAGACCCCATCGACCATGTCCGGTCCCGCCTATTACA
>CAZUNW010000164.1:0-5349 GCA_964621425.1 uncultured Chryseobacterium sp.
CCAGCTGGCCCTTCATCGCGCGCTTCAGCAGCATGTCCACCGTGAGCATGCGGTTGATCTCGTTGGTGCCCTCGAAGATCCGGTTGATGCGGCTGTCGCGGTAGGCCCGCTCCACGGGGCTTTCGGCACTGTAGCCCATGCCGCCGTAGATCTGCACGCCCTCGTCCACCACGAAGTCCAGGCATTCGCTGCCGGCCACCTTCAGGATCGCGGCCTCGGCGGCGTACTGCTCCACGCCCTTCAGCAGCGCCTTGGCATGGTCCGCGCCGCCCGCCTTCAGTTCGTTGATGGCGTTCTCCATGTCCTGGCTGCAGCGGTAGGTGGCGCTCTCCACCGCGTAGCAGCAGGTGGCCTGGTCTGCCAGCTTCTGGCGGATGGCCCCGAAGGAGCTGATCGGCCGGCCGAACTGGTTCCGCTCGTTCGCGTACTTCACGCTCAGGTCCACCGTGGCCTTCGCGCCGCCCAGCGCCGCCCCGGCCAGCTTGATGCGGCCGATGTTCAGGATGTTCACCGCGATCTTGAAGCCGTTCTGCCGCTCACTCAGCAGGTTCTCCACCGGCACCTTGCAGTCGTTGAAGAACACCTGCCGCGTGCTGCTGCCCTTGATGCCCATCTTCTTCTCCTCCGGGTTCAGCGTGATGCCGCCGAAGCTCTTCTCCACAAGGAAGGCGCTCAGGTTCTCGTCGTCGTCGATCTTGGCGAACACGGTGAACAGGTCGGCGAAGCCGCCGTTGGTGATCCACATCTTCTGCCCGTTCAGCACATAGTGCTTGCCATCCGGGCTCAGCACGGCCTTGGTCTTGCCGCTGTTCGCGTCGCTGCCGCTGCCGGGCTCGGTGAGGCAGTAGCAGGCCTTCCACTCGCCGGTGGTGAGTTTGGGCATGTACTTCGCCTTCTGTTCGGCGTTGCCGTAGTAGAGCAGCGGCAGGGTGCCGATGCCGGTATGCGCCGCCATCGCCACGCTGTAGCTGTGGCCCGCACCGGTCTTCTCCGTCACCAGCAGGCCGGTCACGAAGTCCTTGCCGAACCCGCCGTATTCCTCCGGAATGGAGATGCCCAGCAGGCCCAGCTCGCCGGCCTTCTCCACCAGTCTCGGCATCAATCCCTCTTCAAGGGCGTCGATGCGTTCCAGGTGCGGCCACACCTCCGCCGCAAGGAAGTCGGTGGCCGTCTGCGCGATCATGCGCTGTTCCTCATTGAACTCCTCGGGGATGAAGATGTCCTGTGGATCGCTGGTGCGGATCAGGAACTCGCCGCCCTGCAGGGCTTTCTTGTCGGAAGTGCTCATGGTTCGTTCAGTTGAGGAGTTCAAAGACGGATGCAGCGCCCTGTCCGGTGCCAACGCACATCGTGACCACGCCGTATTTCTGTTTTCTGCGTCGCATTTCGTTGAACAGCTGCACGCTCAGCTTTGCGCCCGTACAACCCAGCGGATGCCCCAGCGCGATCGCTCCGCCGTTCACGTTCACCAGCTCCGGGTCGATGCCCAGCTCGCGCACCACCGCCAGCGATTGGCTCGCGAAGGCCTCGTTCAGCTCGAACAGCCCGATGTCGCCCAGCTTCAGCCCGGCCTTCTCCAGCACCTTCGGCACCGCCGCCACCGGACCGATGCCCATGATGCGCGGCTCCACGCCAGCCACGTGGTAGGAGAGGAGGCGCGCGATGGGTTTTACATTCAATTGCTTCAGCATGCGCTCGCTCACCACCAGCACGAAGGCCGCGCCGTCGCTGGTCTGGCTGGCGTTGCCGGCGGTCACGCTGCCCTTCGCATCGAACACGGGCTTCAGCTTCGCCAGCGCCTCCAGGGTGCTCGCGCGCGGACCTTCATCGGTGTCCACCACGTACTTCTCCACCTGGCGCTTCTCCTTCGCGTCCAGGTACACGCGCTCCACGGTGTAGGGCACGATCTCGTCTTTGAACTTGCCGGAGCTGATCGCGGCCAGTGCCTTCTCGTGGCTGCGCAGGCTGAAGGCGTCCTGGTCCTCCCGGCCCACCTTGAAGTCGCGCGCCACGGCCTCGGCGGTGAGGCCCATGCCCCAGTAGTAAGTGGGCTGCGCCTTGCCCACCTTGGCGTTCGGCACGATGCGCCAGCCGCCGAAGGGGATCGGGCTCATGCACTCCACGCCGCCCGCCACGATCACGTCGGCCTGCCCGCTGTGGATCTTGGCCGCCGCGATGGCGATGGTCTCGCTGCCGCTGCTGCAGTAGCGGTTCACCGTCATGCCCGGCACCTTGTCGGTGTTCAGGCCCATCAGGCTGATCATGCGGCCGATGTTCAGGCCCTGCTCGGCCTCGGGCGTGGCGTTGCCCACGATCACATCGTCGATGCGGTCGCGTTCCAGTCCGGGCACCGAGCCCACCAGGTGGTTCACCACGTGCGCAGCCAGGTCATCCGGGCGTGTGAAACGGAATTTGCCTCTAGGTGCTTTGCCTACGGCGGAACGGAAACCGGCGATGATGTATGCGTTCATGGGGGAGTTGTCTTATGGCCGCTGCAGGATTGTCTTATGCAGGACCTTGGTGGTCCTAGCTGCGGGCCGGGCGTTTCTTGTGTTTGGTCTCAAGCTGATCCTGCAGCTTGAAGATCCTGTTCATGATATGGTCCAGTTCACCCGTGGTCCTGTCTGATTGCTCACGGGTGATGTACTCAAGCTCTCTTGCGATCATCGTCTCGGTGTAGAGTTCGGCTGCCGAACCACAAGCAATGCCCAGGAAGTGATAGAACTCGCCGTCATGATTCCGAGCGGCGCCTTCCGCGATGTTGCTTGGTACCGATACTCCTGCACGTTGCATCTGACTGGCCAAGCCATACACCTCCTTTTTCGGGAACTTCTCGGTGAGTCGATAGACTTCAACAGAAAGCGAAAGTGCCTGCTGCCACACGACGAGATTCTTGAAGCGGTTCATGGTGTTCAGGGTTGAGTGCTTGTTATCGCGACCAGTGCATAGAGCAATCCTTCTTCCCGCAAAAGACAAGGAACAGCCAGGGTCGCGTGTTCTGCATTCGCATAGGACAATCGTGCATCGGACAGACACTCAATTCCGCAACACCTTCCCGCTCGTAATGATCGACTGCAACCGCTCCAAGGTCTTCCGCTGCATGCACAGTTCCACGAACGCCTTCCGCTCCAGGTCCAGCAGGTATTGCTCGCTCACCTCGGTAGCCTCCGACAAGTCACCCCCGCACATCACGTAGCCCAGCTTCTCGCTGATCAGCGCATCGTGCTGGCTGATGTAGTTGCCGCTGAGCATGCTGTTGGCGCCCACGTACACGATGCCGAGGCCTTCCTGGCCGAGCACCTTGATATCCTTGCGTGGCGCGGGCTTGGTGTAGCCCTTGTTCCAGAGGTCCAGCGCGCATTGCTTGGCGTAGGCCAATTGGTGGGCGCGGCTCACGATCACCTCGTCCTGGCCCTTGCGCAGGTAGCCGAGCGCGAAGGCCTCGTGCCCGCTGGTGGCCACCTTGGCCTGGCCGATGGTGAGGAAGCGCTCGCGCATGGCGTTGATGCGGATGTCGCCCTCCTTCAGCTCGTCGGCGAGGCGCAGGGCGAACTCCTTGGTGCCGCCGCCGCCGGGGATCACGCCCACGCCGAACTCCACCAGGCCCATGTAGGTCTCGGCGTGCGCCACCACCTTGTCCGCGTGCAGGCAGAGCTCGGTGCCGCCACCTAGGCACAGCTGGTGCGGGGCCGCCACCACGGGGATGCTGCTGTAGCGCATGCGCATCATGGTGTTCTGGAAGGTGCGCACGGCCATCTCCAGGTCGTCGTACTCCTGCTCCACGGCCATCATGAAGATCATGCCCACGTTGGCGCCCGCGCTGAAGTTGGCGCCGTCGTTGTAGACCACCAGGCCCTTGTAGCCCTGCTCGGCGAGGTCGATGGCCTTGTTGAGGCCCTGGATCACCTCCGCGCCGATGGTGTTCATCTTGGTGCTCCAGCTCACGCTGAGGATGCCGTCGCCCAGGTGACGTACGGTGGCGGCGCTGTTCTTCCACACCACGCTGCTCTCGGGCAGGTCGCTGAGCACGATCAAGCCCTCCGCGCGCGGCACGGGCTTGTAGCTCTTGCTGGGAATGTCGTAGTACAGCCGCTTGCCGCCCTCGGTCTTGTAGAAGGAAGTGTGACCGGCTGCGAGCATCTCTTCGACCCATCCGGCCACCTTCACCTTTTTCTCCACTATCACTTCTTTCACCCCGATCGCATCCCACGCCTCAAAGGGCCCCAGTTCCCAGCCGAAGCCCGCGCGCATGGCGTCGTCGATCTTGTACAATGCATCGGTGATCTCGGGGATCCGGTGGCTCACGTACGCGAACATCGCCTGGAACGAACGGCGGTAGAATTCACCCGCCTTATCCGTGCCGTTGTACACCAGTTTGAGGCGCTCGCGCAGGTCATCCACTTTCTTGGCCGCGTCCAGCGTGGCGAACTTGGGCTTCACCTGCGGCTTGTACTCCAGCGTCTTCAGGTCGAGGGAGAGGATCTCGCCCTTGGGTGAGTTGCGGTCCTTGAAGAAGAAGCCCTTGCCGGTCTTGCTGCCGAGCATGTTCTTCTCCACCATCTGCTGCAGATAGTCCGGAATGCTGAAGAGGCTGTTGCGCTCGTCGTGCGGGCAGTTGTCCTTCACGCCCTGCGCCACTTTCACCAGCGTGTCCAAGCCTACGACGTCCGCGGTGCGGAAGGTGGCGCTCTTCGGGTGACCGATCACGGGGCCGGTGAGGCGGTCCACCTCCTCCACGGTAAGGCCCATGTCGGTAACGAGGTGGAACACGTCCATGATACCGAACACGCCGATGCGGTTGGCGACGAAGGCGGGGGTGTCCTTGGCCATCACCGTGACCTTGCCGAGGATGCGCTGGCCGTAGTCCTCCAGGAAGGCGAGCACCGCCGGGTCGGTGTCCGGACCGGGGATCAGCTCCAGCAGCGGCAGGTAGCGCGGCGGGTTGAAGAAGTGCGTGCCGCAGAAGTGCCTGCGGAAGTCATCGCTGCGACCTGCGCTGATCGCGTGGATGGGGATGCCGCTGGTATTGGTGGTGATCAGTGTTCCGGCCGTGCGGAACTTCTCGACCTTCTCAAGCAGTTGCTGCTTGATGTCGAGGCGCTCGATAACGACTTCGATGATCCAGTCGCACTCCTTGATCTTGGCGAGGTCGTCGTCGAAGTTGCCGGTGCTGATGCGCTTCGCGAAGCGGGCATCGTACAGCGGCGCCGGACTGCTCTTGATCGCGGCGGCGAGGGCGTCGTCCACGATCTTGTTGCGCGGACCTTCCTTGGCGGGAATGTCGAACAGCAGCACTTCGGTGCCGGTGTTGGCGAAGTGGCAGGCGATGCGGCTGCCCATGACGCCGCT
>CAZUNW010000165.1:0-957 GCA_964621425.1 uncultured Chryseobacterium sp.
AGCGCCATGCTCAACATGCGACTGCGCCAGATAACGGGCTTCCGCTACCGCACCATCGCCTACCTGCTGCGCAGTTTGGACACACGCGGCGAGTACGACCCTCGCTACCTCGACCTGCAGTCTTACTGGACCTACGACCTGAGCGACCGCGTGGAACTGGGCTTCCTGGGCCTCTATTCCAGCAACCAGTACCGGTTGGTCCCGCAGAGTCGCCAGACCGAGTTCGGCAACTTCAACCAGGCCCTTCGCTTCACCGTCTTCTTCGAGGGCCGTGAGCGCACCGAGTTCGACACCTGGTCGGGGTCGGTCAACCTGAACTGGAAGGCCGGAAAGGACGCCCTGCTGAAATTCACCGTGAGCACATTCGACACACGGGAGACAGAGCATTTCGATGTGTTGGGCCAGTACTTCCTGGACGAACTGGACCGCGACTTGGGCAGCGACCAGTTCGGCGAAGTGCTGCGCAACCTGGGCGTGGGCGGATACCTGGACCACGCGCGCAACGACCTGGACGCCCAGGTGACCACCGTGGCACACCGGGGCTTCAAGCAGCTGCGCAGGAGCTACCTGCAATGGGGTGTTGATGCCCGCCGCGAGCGCATCAATGACCGCCTCAGCGAATGGACCATGGTGGACTCGGCGGATTACAGCATCCCGCAGGGCGAGGGCGATGCCCTTACACTGAACTACGTGCTGAAGGCCCGGTCCGATATCGAGAGCTACCGCAGCAGCGCATACGTGCAGAACGCATGGGACTGGGAGACGCGACCGGGCCGCTCCTGGGGCCTCATCGCCGGCATCCGGGCCAACTGGTGGAGCTACAACGGCCAGACCGTCGTAAGCCCGCGCGTGCGCGCCACCTACACCCCAGGCTGGCGCCATGTGACCCAGCGCGGCGATACGGTGGACCGGCAGCACCGCTTCTGGTTCGCCACCGGGCTCTACTACCAGCCGCCC
>CAZUNW010000165.1:967-5336 GCA_964621425.1 uncultured Chryseobacterium sp.
CGATTGGGTTTTTCGTTTCTCCTCAGGTTTTTACTACCAGCCGCCCTTCTACCGCGAAATGCGTGGATCCGACGGGACCCTCAATCCCGACATCCGGGCGCAACGGAGCATCCACTTCCTGCTGGGCTGGGAGCGCGAGCTGCGCATCTTTCAGCGCCCGTTCAAGCTCTCCGCGGAGGCGTACTACAAGTACATGGATAACGTGATCCCGTATGAAGTGGACAACATCCGCATCCGCTACAACGGACGCAACAACGCCCGCGCCTTCGCCACCGGCATAGACATGAAGCTCAATGGCGAGCTCATCCCAGGCATCGAGTCCTGGGCCGGCCTCAGCGTGATGACCGTGCAGGAGGACCTGCTGGATGACTACTACTACCTGCGCTTCAACGCCGCCGGCGATACCATCCGTCCCGGTTACACCTTCGACCAGGTGGCCGTGGACTCGACCCGCATCGAGCCCGGGTACATCCCGAAACCCACCGACCAGCGGGTGAACCTAGCCCTCTTCTTCCAGGATGAGATGCCGCGCTGGCCCACCTTCAAGGTGCACCTCAACCTCGTGTTCGGCACCCGACTTCCCTTCGGCCCGCCCAACGACGACCGCTTCAGCGATACGCTGCGCACGGGCCTTTACCGCCGTGTGGACATCGGCTTCAGCAAGCAACTGCTAGGCGCAAAGGGACAGGAGAAGCAGGGCTTCCTGCGCCACATACGCGACATGTGGGTCAGCGTGGAGGTGTTCAACCTTCTCAACATCAGCAACACCATCGACTACACCTGGGTGCAGGACGTCAGCGGACGCTTCTACGCCATACCGGATAACCTCACTCCGCGGCGCCTCAACGTGAAGTTCATCGCGTGGTTCTGACCGCATACCGCCGGTGCCCCGGCTTGCCCTATTTTCGCAGGAGCATGAAGCGCGTCCTCCTTCCCCTTTTCGCAGCCGGCATGCTCACCGCGTGCGGCCCGAACAAATTCGTGGCCTCCACCCACCCCAATGGCAAACCCGAGGTGGTCATCTACCTCAAGGGGTCCGGCGATGATGCGGTTAAGGTGATGGAGAAGGTCTACTACCCCAACGGCCAGCTGGAATACACCGGGCTGTTCGCGAACGGCGTGGAGCATGGCCAGTGGACCTACTACTACGAGACAGGCGTCAAGAAATACGTGGAGCACTGGCAGAACGGCCTGGAGCACGGTGTGCACTACGACTACAGCCCCGACGGACAGGTGCTGCGCGAGCTGCACTATGACCAGGGCAAGCTGGTGAAGGAGGTGGACCGCAGCAAGCGGTAGCCGGAAGGACAAGCCCCCCTCCATCCGTGCAGGTGCATGGATGACACAGGTCGGCCGATGGGCCATCCGATGTTCGCCGCCCCCCACTGTCCATCCGAGGAAGGGGCTTACCTTGCCCCGCAAGGCCCTGAGCGCGCCGCCACACGATCGTCCCGCCCTCCGCTATGGCCGCCCATGGCCCCGCCGCGCGCACGGGGCATGGGGCCAAGGTCTGGCGTCACCTCCATCACACCAAGCCCACCCCATGGACCGCAGGAAGTTCATCTATTCCGTTGCCGCCGGATCCACCGCGCTATGCCTCACCGGCTTCGTGAAACACCCTGAGCGGGCGTTGGAGGTCCGGCGTGTGACCCCACCGAAACTGGACGACGCCTACCTCGGCCGTCGCATCCTCTGTCACCGTCCCTTGCGCCATGGATCACCGAAAATGTCGATCGAGTTCGTGGGCGACAAGCTCATCGGCCACAACTACGGCCACGGCGGAAGCGGCTGGACGCTTGGCCCCGGTTCCGCCACGCACGTGGTGGACCTGGTCACCGGACAGACCCGCAAAGTGCTGGCCAAGGACGAGGCCATAACCGTGATCGGCGGCGGTGTGCTGGGCCTGTGTACGGCCTACGAGCTCGTCAAGCGCGGCTTCACGAACGTGACGGTCGTCGCCGCCTCCTTTGACAACCTGACCTCCCACAACGCCGGCGGGCTGCTCGCGCCGGTGTCCATGAGCAACGACCCGCAACTGCAGCCCCTCATCGATCGCATCGGCATCGATGCCTACATCTTCTACGAGCGCATCGCACGGGGGCAGCATGACGACTTTTCGAAAGGGGCCGTCATCCTTCCGACTTATTTCGAGAACCGTGAGGAGTCCGGCCTGGAGCCCTACGTGGGCAAGGTGATGCAACCTGCGAAGGACGTGATGGTCGACTTCGGCACCGGCACCCGGCGCCAGATGGTGAGCTACGATGACGGCATTTTCATCGATACGGCCATCATGATGCGCTCGCTGCGTGAGTTCCTTGACGACAAGGTCACCTTCGAAACGCGAAAGGTGGACCACCTGGCGGATGTGGCCACACCGGTGGTCTTCAACTGCTCTGGGCTGGGCGCCATGAAACTGAACCAGGATACAGAAGTGGCTCCGGTGCAAGGTCACCTGATCATGTTGAAGGACCAGATACCCGCCGACTTGCAGTACATGCTGCTGGTCTACTTCAACAAGGACAGGACCCGATCCGGTCAGGAGGTGAAGCGCTCCCACTACCTCTTCCCCAAGCAATTGCACGACGGGGGCGTCAACGACATCGGTGTGGTCGGTGGCACCTTCATCGAGAATGCCACGCCGGATACCCCCAATGAGGAGGAGTTCGCGATCATGATCGAGAATGCCAAGCGGTTCTACGGAATCTGAACATGCGGTCCTGGGCGACGATCATTGCACGGGGCGCGTCAGGACCAAGAACGGCCATGGCCGGAGCACATTTAAAATGCGGCGAATAGCGTTTTTCATCACCAAAGGGGCCATGGGCTGCCAAGACCATCGACCACGAGTACCATGCGACGGATCTTTCGGGCACTTCGCCTTGGCCTCCTATTCATCGCCTGGCCGGCCTCTGGCGCAAGCCAATGGACCCAAATTGGCAGTGACCTCATCGGCCAGATGGCGAATGCGCAGTCCGGATTTTCCACGGACCTGAGCGCAGCTGGAGACCGGCTGGCCATCGGAGCACCTTGGAGCAGCACCAACGGTCCTCGCTCCGGCACGGTGCAGGTGCTCCAGTTCGATGGAACAGACTGGGTGCCCCTGGGCCCCGAGCTCTTGGGCGATGACCAGGAGGATGAGTTCGGCCGTGCAGTGAAGTTGAGCGCGGACGGGAACACCCTTGCTGTGGGGGCACCAGAACGTTGGATGGGAGCTGGAACACCGCCGGGCTACGTGCGCGTATTCGACTGGAACGGAACCGACTGGTTACAGCGTGGGAACGACCTCACCGCGGGGGTGGACGCCGATGGTTTCGGTGCTGCCATCGACCTGTCCGCTTCGGGGGACGTTGTGGCCATCGGCGCGCCCTACGACCCCACCCTCGCCAGTTGGGCGGGCAGCGCCTCCGTGCACCAATGGACCGGTATGGCATGGATGCCACTGGGAGGCCCCATCGCAGGTACGGTGCAGTTCAGCGGCACAGGCGGTGCTGTGCAACTGAATAGTGCCGGGACCATCCTCGCGGTGGGACAGAGAGGCCAATCACGTGTGCTGCTCTTCGATCGGACCGGAAGCGTCTGGAACCCGACGGACACGCTGATCGGCATCGATGGGTTCGGCAACTCCATTTCCATGGATGAAAGCGGAAATACGGTGGCCGTCGGCGGCGAGGTCCTTGCCGTCTCCAATGGAAGGGTGAAGGTGTTCCAGTTCAATGGCACCGGCTACGTGCAAAAAGGCAACCCCATGGAGGGCCAGGGGGATGATCTTTTCCTTGGCTACGAGCAATACGCACTTGCGATTCGGGAGGACGGGAACGCATTGGTGGCGGGATCATTGGGCAATACGGTGAACAATCAGGTCTTCGGCCTCGTGCGCGTCTTCCAATTCGATGGCCTCGATTGGAACCAGGTCGGTGAGATCCCTGGCTCAGGCATCGCTGAACAAATTGGCCGTTCCATTTGCATGAGCGCTGACGGCAGCATCCTGGCGATCGGCACACCCTACAGCAATGGAGTGCTTCCGGATGCAGGTATCGTGCAGGTCTACACCAGCGCCACGTCCACGGCATCCACAGATGGTCAGCGCACCGACGTGGGCCTGGTCGTTCTCCCGAACCCGGCAAGGGACCATGTCCGCATCCGCAGCAGGTCCGGCATCGTGGCATATGAACTGCATGCACCGAGCGGCATTACGATCTTGCAACGAACGCTCACTTCAGAGCGGGAAACCGTGCTGGACCTGGGCCCCGTGAGTGCGGGAACCTACTTCCTGAAGGTCACCACAATGGCAGGGTCAGTCACCACCAAGTTGGTCCACGAGTAGCGCTGAACTGCTCGCCCTTCCCGGTACTGCGGACATTGGGGCCAT
>CAZUNW010000166.1:0-4719 GCA_964621425.1 uncultured Chryseobacterium sp.
CACTTCGATGGACTCCGCAGGATCAATACCATTCTGATCGACCTGTGCCGCGATGTATGGCAGTATGTCAGTATGGACTATTTCCGCCAGCGCACCAAGGCCGGGGAGGTGGGCAGCAGTGCCATGCCCCACAAGGTGAACCCAATCGACTTCGAGAACGCCGAGGGCAACCTTGGCGTGGCGAACGCCGTGTACGGCCACCTCGCGGAGAAGCTTCCGGTGAGCAGGCTCCAGCGCGACCTCACGGACAGCACGGTGACACGTAACATCGGGGTGCCCATGGCGCACACGATGCTGGCGGTGGATGCCATAGGCCGCGGGCTGGACAAGCTGCTGCTGAACACGGATGCCATCCACCGCGACCTTGACGCGCAATGGGCCGTTGTGGCGGAGGGGATCCAGACGATCCTGCGCCGTGCAGGTTATCCGGAGCCCTACGAGCGCCTGAAGGAACTGACGCGCGGACGCGAGCGCATCACCCAGGCGGACCTTGCAGCCTTCATCGAAACACTCGACGTACAGGAGCCGGTCAAGGAACAACTCCGCACCCTGAGCCCGCGCCATTACACAGGGGTGGACCTGATGGGTCGAACCACGCCTTAGCCTGCTTCGCGCGACAGGTGCAGCGAGGTGCTGCGGTGCGGGGGTGGATAACGATGTTCAAAATTCCGCCGGGGGCCTCCGAGGGCCCGGCGAATGGGTGGTCGAATTTCGCGGGAACGATATCGCATGATCGGAACGCTGTTCGGCAAAAAGAAGATCACGGAGGACCGTCTCGCCAACGTGTTCGTCAACGCGCTCCTGGAGCTGGTGGACCAAGGCTTCCCCGACGTGGCCGCCGAACTGAACGAAGCCCCTGAACTGTCGGGTGCCCCCGTTATCGACCCCGCCAACGACGGCCCCTTCCTGATGGTGGTGCTCGCAGGCAACCTGCTTGAGCTGAACAGGCAGCTGGACTCGGGACTGGACCGCCGGATCACAGCGATGGTGCTCGGCAAGTTCGCCGAGATCTCAGGGACGAGGGCAAGCGACCTGGAACGCGGGGTGACGAGCATGAAGGCGATGATGGCGCGGCTGAACCACCCGAGCAAGAACACGGTGTACGCCATGAGCCGTGCGATCTTCCACCAGTATGACCTGTTCGGCCACCAGGCCGATGAGTACTTCCGCGACAAGCGGGAGCCGCACCCGGTGACGCTCAAGCGCCTGAACGGCCTAATGGGGTTCTTCCTCTGGGATTGGGAGAACTTCCACGAGCACTACCGCATCACCTCCTGAACGGAGGGTTCACCGCGGTCCGCCAAGCCCGACCTGTTCCACCGCCATCCGGGTGATCTCACCGCCGATGGCCAGTGCCGCTGTTGCCGCGGGTGAAGGGGCATTGAGCACATGGATGTGCGAGCCGCGCCGCTCGATGCGGAAGTCGTCCACCATGCTTCCATCGGTGCCCAGGAGCATCGCCCGCACACCGGCACGACCGGGGCGCAGGTCACCCATCTCAAGCGACGGCACCAGGCGCTGCAGCGTTCGAAGGAACAGCCGCTTGCTGAATGCGCGCCGGTACTCATCGATGCCGTAGCGCATGTTTTTCATGAAGAGCTTCCACGTGCCGCCGTAGCCCAATGCGTCCAGCGTGTCCCTCAGGTCCACGTCGGTCTTGCCATAGCCCTCCCGCTTGAACGTGAAGACCGCGTTTGGCCCGCACTCGATGCTGCCGTCGGTCATGCGCGTGAAATGCACGCCCAGGAAGGGGAAGCGTGGATCCGGGACGGGATAGATGAGGTGCCGCACCTTGTGCTTGGCGTGGTCCTCCAGTTCGTAGTAGTCCCCGCGGAAGCCCACGATGCGCTCGGGGAAGCGCAGTCCATCGGACTTGGCGAGCCGGTCGCTCTGCAGGCCGGCGCAGAAGATGGCATGGCGGGTGCGATGGGCGCCCTTGACGGTGCGGATGGTACTGACAACCTCGCCATGCTCGGTGCCGGTGACACGTTCACCGAGGTGCACGGCGCTGCGCGGATTGATGGCGAGCGCCAGGTCGGCCATGCGGGCGGTGGCGCCCCGGAAGTCGATGATGCCCGTGCAGCCCACCTGGATGCCGGCGATGCCGGTGCAGTGGGGCTCGATCTCGCGGATGCCCTCCGCGTCCAAGCGGCGCATATCCTCGATGCCGTTGGCCTGCCCGTGGGCCCAGATCTTGTCCAGACGCGGCAGTTCGGAGGGGTCGGTGGCCACGATGAGCTTGCCGCAGACGTCGTGGGCGATGCGGTGCTCGCGGGCGAAGGCCACCAGCTCGCGCCGGCCTGACACGCAGTTCAGCGCCTTGTAGCTCCCCGGTTTGTAGTAGATGCCACTGTGGATCACCCCGCTGTTGTGGCCGGTCTGGTGGTCGGCCAGCGCGGCCTCCTTCTCAAGCAGCAGGATGTCGAGGTGGGGGAAACGGGCCTGGAGCTTGTAGAGTGTGCCGGCACCCACGATGCCCCCGCCCACGATGATCACGTCCCAGATGCGGTCATTCTCCATGTTGCGCGTATCGGGACAAAGTTATCCGCTCAGGCCATGGCCGGCCGGGGCCGGGGCACCCGCAGGAGCAGGACCAATCCCACCACGAAGAAGGATCCGATGGCGATCACCGTGTTCCGCAGGTCGCCGGTGAGCTGGAACACCAGCCCGTAGGCCAAGGTGCCGAGCACGGTTCCCAGGTAGTGGCCCACATCGTAGATGCTGAAAAAGCTCGCATGGTCGGTCGTATCCGGCAGCAACTTGGCGTAGGTGCTGCGCGAAAGCGCCTGACAGCCTCCCATCACCAGCCCCACCACTCCGGCGAGGAGGTAGAACTCGTGGGACCAGCGGGTGAAGTAAGCGCCGATGCACAGACCCACCCAGACTACGAGGCCGAACGCCAGTGCGCGCACATTGCCCACACGGCCGCTGAAGCGCGCGAAAAGACCGGCGCCAACGGCGGCCACCAACTGGATGAGCAGGATGCTGATGAGCAGGCTTTCCGTGCCGATGGGCACCACCTGTCCGGCGGCATCCACCTCCTTGATCTCGCGCGCGGCGAAGGCCACGGCGAGGTACATCACGGTCTGGATGCCCGTGTTGTAGACGAAGAAGGCCACGAGGAACCGGCGCAGCCGCGGCAGCTCGCGCACCTGTCCCCAAGTGCGACGCAGCTCGGCGTAGCCGGCCACGATGGCATTGCCGCGGACCCTGCGGGGAGCGGGTGTTCTGCGGGGCAGCGCGCGGAAGGGGATCTGCGCCCATCCGGCCCACCACACGCCCACGGTGAGGAAGGCCAGCCGCGCTGCCAGTCCCGGGGTATCGGGGATGCCGAACAGGCCCGGCCGCATGACCATCGCGAAGTTGATGAGCAGCAGGAGCACGCTGCCGATGTAGCCCATGGTGTAGCCGCGCGCACTGACCCGATCATGCTCCTCCGGCGGGGCGATCTCCGGCAGGAACGCATCATAGAACACCAGGCTTCCGCTGAAACCCACGCAGGCAAGCATGAAGCACAGGAGGCCGGGCACCAGCGTATCGAAGGTGAGGAAGGCCAGCCCGGCGCAGCTGGCGGCGCCCAGGTAGCAAAAGGCCTTGAGGTAGGCGAGCTTGTTACCACGGCTGTCGGCGATACCGGAAAGGATCGGGGCCAGCAGCGCCACGATCAGAAAGCCGGCGCTCAACGCATAGGACTGCAGGCTGTCAGCGGGCACACCATAGCGCAAGGCCACCTTGTCCACGCCATTGTCCATGGTGATGGCAGCGTAGTAGATGGGGAAGATGGCGCTGGTGATGGTGAGCGAATAGGCCGAATTGGCCCAGTCGTACATGGTCCACGCGCGGATGATGCGCTTGTCGCCGATGGTCACGCCGGACAAGGTAGGCCGCACAACGCGAACGGCCCGGAGCGATGCCCCGGGCCGCTCGCGCAGGAACCGGAGGTCATTCCAGCTCGAACTCGACGCGCCGGTTCTTGCTCAGGGCCACCTCGTCCTCATTCGGATCGGCGGGGCTGTCCGCCTTCTGGCCCACGGTGGTGATGCGTTCGGCAGGAATGCCGGCCTCTACAAGGACAGCCTTCACCGCATCAGCGCGCATCCGTCCAAGCTCGAGCAGGTCGGGACGCATGCGGGTGCGGTCCTCCTCAACCACATCCACATGCCCGACGAGGCGCACCTTCACGGCGGGATCGGCCTTGAGGGCCTCGACCACGTCGTTCAGGGTCTGGTCCATGGAGCCATCGATAGTCTGCTGGAAGCGCTTGAAATACACGACCGCCGCATCCACCTGCTGGGCCGGCTTGAGGCTCTTGTTCGCCGTGGATCGACGCCCGTAGAGGAACTCGCTCTCGGCCTTGTCGAGCTGCTCACAGGTGCACTCACTCTGGAGCTTGATGGGCTTCACGCCCACGTCGTCGACGAAGTAGTAGGCCTTGAATACCTGGGGCCGGGTCTCGCCCTTGGGCCGCTTCACCTTGCCGGTCACCACCTTGTCGTTGGCCACGGTGTTGCCGATGATCAGGTATTGCTCGTCCCCCTTGGCCTCGTAAACGCCGCAGACGCCCTGCCAGGAATAGATGTCGTCAAAGATGCGGGTGCGCAAGTTGGGCACCTGCATGTCGTACGTGAGGGCGGCCTCGTCATCCTTCTTCACCTGGATGCGGCTGAGGTAGGCGCCCAGTTCATTGGCGCTGTACTTGCTCAGGTCGGAGAGGCTGAC
>CAZUNW010000166.1:4729-5319 GCA_964621425.1 uncultured Chryseobacterium sp.
AGTACTTCTGGCCCTTGGTGAGCATCTTCTTGAACTTCACCTGCAGGTAGCTGCGCGGCTCCTTGTTCATGTAGCTCCACCACATCACGCCGGCGTAGTTGCTGCCGGTAAGGGCACCCTGGTCACCGAACTGGTTGCGGGGCGCGGAGGCCGGGCTGTTCACGACCCGGTCGCTGAAAAGATCGGCGGGCACGGCCGTGGGGCTTTTCCAGCCCTTGGCCAGTTCGATCCCGCCCAGCCGCTTGATCTTGCCCTCCACCTCCTCAAAACTGCCGTTGGGCACCATGTTGAGGGTATCCTCCACGGGATCCTCCCCCTCCTGGGCGAGTAAGGGAAGGGCGAGGGCGATGAGCAGCGGGAGGAAAAGCATACGTGTGCGCATGGTCTGTGGCATGGGCGGGAAAGATAGGATGCCCGGCCCGACCGGAGATGGCAAGACCCATGCCGGAACGCCGGCGCCTGGGAAGCACCAACGCCGCCAGCAAGGGCCTCAGCCCTTCTGCTCAGCGCGAATGATGTTCAGCGCACCGCCGGACTTGAACCACTCGATCTGCTGCTCGTTGTAGCTGTGCTTCACCTGTATGGTTTCG
>CAZUNW010000167.1:0-4663 GCA_964621425.1 uncultured Chryseobacterium sp.
GACCGCGCGTCCTTCCTGAGCTCGATCCGCCGGGTGAGCATCTTCAGCAACAAGACCACCCACCAGGTGCGGTTGAGCATCGCCGGCAGCCAACTGACCATCAGCGCGGAGGACCTGGACTTCGCCAACGAGGCGAACGAGAAGCTGACCTGTGGCTACGAGGGCGAGGACATGACGATCGGCTTCAACAGCCGGTTCCTCATGGACATGCTGAACAACATCGGCACGGAACACGTGGTGCTGGAGATGAGCGCGCCGAACCGCGCCGGCATCATCCTGCCGGGCGACGCCGGCGAAGTGGGCGAGGACGTCCTGATGCTGGTGATGCCGGTGATGCTGAACAACTGACACCATGCGCCGGCTGCTCCCCTTGGCCGCGGTCCTGCTCCTGATGGCCGGCAAGTGCGGCGAAGGCAAGGGGGTTTCCTCGCCCGCCAATGGCCTGGCCGCTCTGGTCGGTTCCAAGTGGGTTCTGCAGACCTTGAACGGTGCGCCCGTTGACCAGGCGCTCGGCGAACGCACGCCCTACCTGCAATTGGCGGAGGGCGAGCAGTTCACCGGACAGGGCGGCTGCAACCAGTTGTTCGGCTCCTTCTCCATTGAAGGCACGGTGCTCCGCTTCGGCCAGGTGGGCGCCACCAAGATGTTCTGCCAGGATACCAAGGACCTTGAAGGCAAGTTCACCGCGGCGCTGCGCGCCACCGACAGCTTTGTGATGGATGGCGACGTGCTGCGCCTGATGCAGGCTGGACGCGAGCTGGCCGTGCTGCGCGCTCAATAAGGAAGGTCCCCGCCCTCGAAAGGCCAGGTGCTGTCCGTGTGTCGCGCGTCAAGTTCAACGCGCCGCTGCAGATCGCGCTTCCACCGGTCCGCATCCTCATCCACCTCATCCCCGGGGTCGCTGCTGTAGACGATCCGCGGCTGCTGCACGGGGATCTCCGCTCCCTGCTCCCCCTCCCCGCCAGACCCGGGCTCATCCAGCGAATCCGCAGTGCGATCGGGCAGGAAGGCAGGCGGCACGCGGCGGTACACGATGGCCATGGCTACGCCCGACAACGCCCCCCAGAGGTGGCTCTCCCAGCTCATGCGCGGCACGATGGGAAAGACGCCCCAGATCAGTCCGCCGTAGAGGAAGGCCACCAGCAGGGCAATGGCCATGAGGGCACGCTGGCGCCGCAACACCCCACTGGCGAAAAGGAAGGCCGCGAGCCCGTACACCACTCCGCTCGCCCCGATGTGGCGGTCGCCCCGCGCACTGATCCAGACCCACAGCCCGGTAAGGAGCCATACGCCCAGCGTGACACGCCCGGCCGCCCTTGGGTAGAAGTACACCAGGCACCAGCCCAGCACGAGGAGCGGGACCGAATTGTTGAACAGGTGCCCGAGGTCGCCGTGGATGAAGGGCGCGAGCAGGATGCCCGGGAGGCCGGCAACCTGGCGCGGCAAAAGGCCGAAACGGGCCAGGTCCAGGGCGAATGCATCGGCCAGCAGGTGCACACACCACAGGAGCAGCACGGCCATGGCGGGCACGAAGGCGGCCGTGACGATGCGGCGCCGCTGCGGATCGGGCGCGGTATGGTCCGGAGCTTGCATGGAGTGAAGATCGGTGGCCGACACGATCCCCGCAGGCCCCTTACTTTGACCACCCATGTACAAGAACCATGTCAAGGCCCGCGCAGCTGTCATCCTGGCGGTGGGGCTGCTGCCGTTCGTGGTCGCCTTCAGCATCCCCGGGCGCCCGATGCGTAGCGGACAGAAAGGCCTGAAGCCCCCCAGCGAGCTGGCGCTGCTGATGCGTGAGATGACGGCCTTCACCGACAGCACGCGCAAACGGCTGGAGCGCGGAGAAGGCCTGCTCCCCTACCCCGCCGCCTTTGCTGCGATGCGTACCGCCGAGCCAACGGACGGAAAGCTGGACATCGAGCGGACCACCTTCGACGCCTTCGCGGACCATTACATGGCGCAGCTAAAGGCGCTCTACGATGCCCCGGCAGCCGAGCGCACGGCGACGTTCAACGCCACGGTGCAGGCCTGCGCCAACTGCCACACGGTGGCATGTCCGGGTCCGCTGGTCCGCATCAAGAAGATGTATGCGCCGCTGGTCCCCGCCCTGTCGAAATGAACCTTTGGGCGGGAAGACGGTCCAACCACCATGCGCGTCCGTGAACTGATCACATGCATCGCCCTGGCGACCGTAGCCGGGAGCAAAGCCCAGAACCTGTACTTCCCCCCGCTGGTGGGCCCGGTTTGGGATACCCTTTCACCGGCCTCGCTGGGGTGGTGTCCCGACCGGGTGGACAGCCTGGTCAACTTCGTGGGGGCGCGCAACACGAAGGCCTTCATCATCCTGAAGGACGGCCGCATTGCGCTCGAGCGATACTACGGCACCTTCACGCGGGACAGCCTGTGGTACTGGGCCAGTGCGGGCAAGACGTTGACGGCGACCCTCGCGGGCATCGCGCAGGAGGAGGGCTACCTCGACATCGACCAGCCGACCAGCACCTACCTGGGGGCAGGCTGGACCGTTTGCACGCCGCAGCAGGAGGCCCTGATCACGGTGCGCGACCAACTGACGATGACCACCGGCCTGGACGATGGGGTGCCGGACGACGACTGCACGGACCCGGCCTGCCTGCAATACCTGGCCAACGCGGGCACGCGCTGGGCCTACCACAACGCACCGTACACGGTGCTGGACGATGTGATCGCCAACGCCACGGGCACCACGTTCAGCGGGTATTTCAACACGCGCCTCCGCAACAGGATAGGCATGGACGGCTTCTGGTTCCCGGGTGGCTCGCCCTACAACAACGTGTATTACAGCCGTGCGCGGGCCATGGCGCGTTTCGGGCTCCTGACCTTGAACCGGGGCATCTGGGCGACGGACACGGTACTTGGAGACACCGCCTACTTCACGGCAATGACCACCCCCTCGCAGGGCCTGAACGAGAGCTACGGTCACCTGTGGTGGCTGAACGGGCAGTCCAGTTTCATGCTACCCACGCTGCAGTTCGTCTTCCCGGGCATGCTGATGCCCGATGCCCCGCCGGACATGATCTGCGGGCTGGGCAAGAACGACCAGCTGTTGAACGTGGTGCCATCCATGGGCAGGGTGGTGGTGCGCCTGGGCAATCCCGCATACACATCACTTTCGGTGGCCACGGCATTCAACAACCAGGTGTGGCAGTACATCAACCAGCTGCCCTGCTCCACCAGCGTGGGCGAGCTTGCGGTGGCATCCTCGCTGCGGATCATCGCGGGCACGGGCACTGACAGGGTGGGCCTCCTACTGCCCCCCGGTTCCGCATGGACCGACCTGGAGGTGCTGGACGCACAGGGCCGCTCGCAGCGTGTGGCGTGGACGGGCGATGGGTTGGACGTCTCCGGGCTTCCATCCGGCGCGTATGTCGTTCGTTTGCGCGGAGCGCAGCACGGTGCCGCCCGCTTCGTCAGGCCGTAGGCTTCCGGGGTGCGGCCTTCACCACCTCCTTGCCACCGGGTGTGCGCTGCCCGCCCGGGTGGAAGCCGCCCAATGCGACACGCTTGTCCAGCAGGAATCGCATGATGTCGCTGCCGTCGCCTGCAGCGCGCAGCACGAGGCGCGCGGTGGCCTCGGCATCATCACCGGCGCGGTGGTGGCGAAGGGGGATGCCATGCAGGCCACAGAGGGCGGCCAGCCCATAGGAGCCAAGGCCGGGCCATACGCGCCGAGCCATGCTCACGCTGCAGAAGTAGCGGAAGGACGGATGGGGAAGCCCATGCGTGGCCAGGGTGCTGCGCAACACGGTCATGTCGAAGGCGGCGTTGTGGGCCACCACGGTCCTGCCATCGAGCAGTCCACGGACCTCCTCCCAGACCGCGGTCCAACCGGGGGCATGGGCCACGTCCGCTGGCCGGATACCGTGCACCCCGACGTTCCACGGACTGAAGTGCGGCCATTGCCGGGGCTTGATGAGCCAGTTGCGGACCTCGCTCAACGCACCGTCGCGCACAATGGCGATGCCCAGTTCGCAGGGGCTGTCCGGCTGCGCGGTGGCGGTCTCGAAGTCGAGGGCAACGAACTCCATGGCGTTCCGGCCAAGGTAGCGCGGGGATGGGCTCCGGAAACCCTGCTGCCAGCGTCGGCCGGGGCGCCCTCATGCAGGATGCCCGGGCATTACAACTTCACCACCTCCGCGTCCGCCAGCGCCTGGTAGATCTTCCTGGCTGTGGTCTCGCTTACGTTGACCAGTGGGAGGCGCATCGTGCTGCCGCAGACGCCCAGGATGCGGAGCACCTCCTTGATGCCGCCCGGATTGCCCTCCACGAAAAGCAGGTCGATGACGTCGATCAGGCGCAGGTGCTCGCGTCGGGCGGTGTCGAGGTCGCCCTTCAGGGCGGCGTTCACCAGGGTGCTGAACTCGGCGGGCAGCGCATTGCCCACCACACTGATCACGCCTGCGCCGCCCATGGCGATGATGGGCAGGGTGAGCGCATCGTCGCCGCTGATGAGCATGAACTCCTTGGGCTTGTGCTTCAGGATGCGGCTCATCTGGTCCAGGTTGGCGCTGGCCTCCTTGATGGCGATGATGTTCTTGAAGTCCCTGGCGAGCCGCAGCGTGGTATCCGCAGACATGTTGCTGCCCGTGCGGCCGGGCACATTGTAGAGGATGATGGGACGGAG
>CAZUNW010000167.1:4673-5295 GCA_964621425.1 uncultured Chryseobacterium sp.
GGGCCACCTGCGCGATGGCCTTGTAGTGCTGGTAGATACCCTCCTGGGTGGGCTTGTTGTAATAGGGGCTTACGCTGAGGATGGCATCGACGCCGTCCATGTCGAACGCTTCCAGCGCCTCGATGACCTCCGCGGTGTTGTTGCCGCCCACGCCGAGCACCACCGGAACGCGGTTGCGCACGAAGCCGATGGTCTGAGCCAGCAGCTCCTTCTTCTCGCCCTTCGTGAGCGTGACGCTCTCACCCGTGGTGCCCATGCTCACCACGTAGTCCACGCCTCCGGCGATCTGGTGTTCGATAAGCCGTTCCAGGCCGGCGTAATCGATGTTGCCCTTGGGCAGGAAGGGGGTCACAAGGGCCACCCCGAGGCCACGGAAACGGTCGTCCATGCGTTGGCGGCTGGGCCGCTTAATTGAGGGAGGGTCGGTCGTTGCGGTTGATCATCAGCAGGTACCTGTCCACCTGGGCGATGAACTGGGGCAGGCTGGTGGACCCGGCCATGTCGATCATCATGTCCAGCAGGTGGCGGTTGGTGGCACTGAAGCGCCCCACCTTGAACCGTGCGCGGCTCTTGGCCGCGATGAACTGGAGGGGGAGCATGTCCTCCATGGTGAGGTCGATGA
>CAZUNW010000168.1:0-5244 GCA_964621425.1 uncultured Chryseobacterium sp.
CCGCCCATGATCCTCCGCACCATGCTCAACCGGCTCTATGCGAGCCTCACCAGCGGACCCGCCCTGAACGCCCGGCCCCACCGCAGCCGCCAGCGCATGGATGTGATGGCGCTGCACGACCTGGGCACACCGCCCCACAACCTGCTGCACGATCTTCTGGGCGGGCGCCGCACCGTGGAGCTGCCCGCCGCCGTGCCGCCCTTCGCCAAGCCCGATGGGGGCGAGGGCAGCTGGACCGATGAACAACGCACGCACAAGGAGCGCTGGGACCGACAGGTGCGCGTGTTGGACAAGCTGCGCGACATCGCAGAGGATGCCAACGACTATTACAACGACCACGGGGAACAGGCGCTCTTCATCGGGTTCCCGCTGGTATCGGTGCCGGTGCGCGGCGACCGCAGCCCCGGCACGGGCCGCATCCTCGCACCCGCCCTGCTGATGCCGGTATCGCTGCGGGTGCGACGCGGGACCGGTGCAGGGGTCACCATCGAGGCCATCGGCGAAGGCGCCGACCTGCTGGTGCCCAACCCGGGTCTGCTGGCGTGGATCGAACAGCAAACGGGCCGCACCACCGAAGACCTGCTGGGGGACGGGGAGGAGGAACCCTGGAACGAGGTGGCCCGCGTGTTGGAACGTGTACAACTGGCCGCGGGCATCACCACCCCTTTCACCTTCCACGCGGACACCCCGTTGCAGCCCACCCCACGCACCGAGGCGCTGCCGCCTTCGGCCGCTCTATTGCCCAGCGTGGTGCTGGGCCTCTTCCCACTGGCCAATCCCGGACTGCTGCGCGATACGCGCTGGATGATGGAGCATGAGCCTGCGCTGGCGGGACCGGTGAAGGCCTTCCTGCACCCCGATGCGCTGGCCGAGCCCGTGGAATTGCCAGCGGCGCTGGAGGAGGACACACCCGCCACGGCACCGCGCCGCGATGCGGCCGCGGACCTGTTGGTGACGCATGCAGACCCCTGCCAGGCCGGGGCCGTGCAGCACGCCCGCGACAGCCGTGCACTGGTGGTGCATGGTCCACCGGGCACCGGCAAGAGCCAGACCATTGCGAACATCATCGGCGACCACCTTGCCCGCGGGCAGCGGGTGCTGTTCGTCTGTGACAAGCGCACCGCGCTGGATGTGGTGAAGTACAGGCTGGACGCCATGGGCCTGGGCGCCCTGTGCGCCGTGGTGCACGATCCGCAGCGCGACCGACGAGACCTGTACCTGGCGTTGCGCGAGCGATTGGACGACCTGCCCGATGAGCGCATCGCCCCCGATCCCGGTCCGCGGCTGGCACTGGTGAACGAACGGCTCACCGTGCTGTACGACGAACTGCGCGGGTACTTCGACAGCCTGCACGGCACACCCGCCGATGGGGTGAACTTCCACGCTCGCTGCGGCGAGTGGCTGGAGCTGCAGCGCGGCGGTGTGGTGGCGTTGGAGCCCGTGGAAGGGGTGACCCCCGAGCTCATCGAGCGGCACCGTGCGGACATTGATGAGGTGACACGCCGTGCGGTGAAGGCACGCTGGCCGGGTAGCCCCTTCCGCGATGCCCTTGCGCTGACACTTGCGGGGTTGCACCAACTGTCCATCCCTGAACGGGCAGCCTCCCTGGACCGGCTCTGTGCAGCCGCAGAGCGCAGTGATGCCCTGCGCACCCCCGACGCCCTGTCGCTCGAAGGCGATGTTCCCCTGCCTGCACTGGCCGATGCGCGCGCGGTCCTGCTGGAGCGTTTGCGGCAGGTGCTGTCGACGGGTCCGGTGGAACTCACCGGCGCGTTGTTGGAGCGTGACCGCGCGGCCCTGCGCAGGTCGCTGGAGGAGGCCGCGCCCGGAGCGGCCCTGCTGGAGCGACCCCTGGACCGTGAACTGAGCCTGCAGGCCGGTGGGGAGCGTCCGGCGCTGGCCGTCGTGAACCAGCACTTGCTGGCGTTGAAGGAGTGGGAGGCCATCTCCACTTCCTGGCGCCGCCTCTTCGCCTTGCGGGTGCGGCGCGAGGCGCGCACGGTGCTTTCGGCCATGGGGCTGCGGTTGTCCCCTGCGGAGGTGGGTCGCGCGCTGGAGCACCTTTCAGGCCTTCGCATCCGCCACCTCTGGGGCGACCTCTACACCTGGTCGGGTGGACACAGCCCCGACGATGCCGCACTGCTGCGCTTCGCACGCGGTGGCATACCCATGCTGGACCTGCTGGACCTGCTGGAACAGCCGGAGAACGAGCCCTTGCGCACCATGGTGCTGGACGCCCTTCGCCTGCCGCAGGCCGCGTCCGCTGCGGTGGAGCGACTCCGGGCCTCGGTGGAGCGTGCCCGCGCCATTGCCGGTCTATGCGAGGGTGTCCGTGCCACGGGCCTGTTCACTCCGCAGGTGGTGCAGGCGCAGGAGCAGGCATGGCGGCAGGGCGCTGACAGCCAGCCGTGGATCGCCGCAGTGCGCGATCACCTGCCCGACCTGGAGGAATCGCTGCGGCTGGAGGATCGCCTGGGCCAGGTGCCCGCGCCCTTGCAGCGCATGTTGCGCGCGGTGGCCGCACAAGGGATGGACCATGCCACCGCCATGCCCGCCCTCCGCGCGGCGGCCCTCGGACTGCTCATCACGCAGCGCCTGCAGGAGGACCCGGTGCTGTCGCGCATCGACAGCGACCGCATCGGTTCGGCCTTTGCCGAGCTGCTGGCGCGCACCCGTGAGAAGACCGGACTGGTGCGCGAGCTCATCGCCCACACCTGGCAGCGGCGGCAGCGCGCACGCCTGATGGCGGGCACCGGCACACGGCTCAACGGGTTGGGGGCGTCCCTGCGCCAGCGCCTGTTCGTGCGCGGCCGCAAGGCGATGAAGCTGCGGCAGATGATCGCCAGCGGGGCCGGCACCGGGGAGGGGGATCCGCTCTTCGATCTCTGTCCGGTGTGGATGGCCAGCCCATCCACCGTGGCGCAGATCTTCGGTCGTGAGCCGCTGTTCGATGTGGTGGTCTTCGATGAGGCCAGCCAATGCCGGTTGGAAGAGGCGCTGCCGGTGCTGCTGCGGGGCACGCGCGTGGTGATCGCCGGGGATCCCAAGCAATTGCCGCCCACACGCTTCTTCGAGGCCACGCTGGCCGATAGCGACGACAGCGATGCGGAGGACCTTGAGGAGGTGTTCGTCGCCCGGCAATCGCAGGCGGAGGACCTGCTGAGCGCCGCATTGAACCTCAACGTGCAGCAGGCCTTCCTGGACGTGCACTACCGTTCGCGCCACGATGGGCTCATCGGCTTCAGCAACGAGGCCTTCTACGGCGGCCGCCTGCAACCCATCCCGGGCCATCCGCGCAACAAGCTGATGCGCACGCCCATCGCGCTCGTGCGGGTGGATGGCGTGTACCTGGACCGCACCAATCCGTCGGAGGCCGCTGCGGCGGTGGACCTGGTGGACCGCCTGCTGCAGCAAGCCCAACCGCCTTCCATCGGCGTGGCGTGCTTCAACCTCACACAGCGCGAAGCCATCCTGGACGAGATGGACCGCCGCGCCGCCGCGGATGCCGGGTTCGCCCAACGATTGGCCACGGCGCGGCAGCGGCAGGGCCGCGATTCGTTCGAGGGGCTCTTCGTGAAGAACCTGGAGAACGTGCAGGGAGATGAGCGCGATCACATGATCATCTCCACCACCTTCGGCCCGGGCGCCGATGGACGCTTCCGGCGCAACTTCGGCGCATTGTCACGCCTGGGAGGTGAGCGACGCCTGAATGTGCTGGTGACACGCGCGCGCGAGCAGGTGCATGTGCTCACGTCCATCCCGCGCGAGGAGTACATGGCCCATGCCGCAGATGCAACGGACGGCGTGGTCACAGGCAGGCACCACCTCTATGCCTACCTGCGCTATGCCGAGGAGTTGGCGCAGCAGTTCACCGTATGGCAGCAGGTGGTGGAGTCGCTGCATGCGGAGCGCTCCGCGGAGAGCCAGGTGAACACCGTACGCAGCCCGTCGCCCGTGGCCGAGGCGCTGGGCCGCTGGCTGAGCGGTGCGCACGGCATCGCCAACCGGGTGCACCATGGCAACGAGGGATTCTGCGTGGATGTGGCGCTCACCCATCCGGGCCACCCTGCGGATGTGACGGTGGGAGTGCTCACCGACTTCAACCGGTACATGCGTTCTCCGGACCCGGTGGCGTGGGAGCTGTTCCGCAGCACGGTGCTGGAGGACCAGGGTTGGGAACTGATGCGGCTCTGGAGCCCGGCCTTGTTCCGCGACCATCAGGCGCGCATTGCCGAGGTGCGCGCGCGGCATGTGCACCATGCGATGGCATCGCAGGTCAATTGACGGGCGGTCGTTCGCGTGGGGATGCGCTGACAGGGCACCTGCTCCAAGGAACGCTCCGCACTCGTTCTGGATGTCATGCGCCAACGTGTGCGTCCGCTCATCATACAGTATCTTGCACGTTCAGCAGGGCGATCCCCATGTTCGGTTTCAAGGGTAAATACGGCTTCTCCTTCAGCTGGCGCCGCTTGCTGGGGCTCACGGGGCTTCGTTCCAGCATCGCCCACCGCACCGGTGTGCCCACCACGCGCGGGGGTATCGAGCGCAAGATCGGCCGCTACCTGCTGCGCATGCTGCTGGGCCGCCGATGAGCTGTGCGGGCGGGCGTGATGAACGCAGAAGGGCAGGAAGCGGCTAACAACAACCACAGGGCCGCATGACACGTCATCGCAACGAAATGGCAGGGACATCCCTGTGGATCGTGCTCCTGTACCTGGTGAGCTCCTTCCTCTCCGCACTGCTCTTCAGCATCCTCCTCTGGCGGGCGCGCGGGCAAGGCCGTGCCGGCATCGGCTGGTTGCTGCTCACCCTTGTCGCGGCGGGCGTGTTCGGCACCATCGCCTACAGCCTGGTGATCACTTCCTCCTCCACGCACGATGCGGGCTGGTACTACCTGGGCCTGGCAACGCTTGTGGCCAATGGGCTCGCGCTGCTCATCCTGGTCCTCGCGCTGTTCTCCAGGCGCACCTGAACATCGGGCAACGCCATCGGCACGCGTTCCGCTGCGTGGTGTTGCCGGACCATGCCAGCCTCACTCCGCATAGTCCAGGTCCTTCCCGTACGTCTCTGGCAGCCATAGTGTGGCCGCGATGCCCATCGACCACACCAACGCCCCGGTCCACAGGAGCGCGGCCGTGGTGCCCAGGGCAAAACTCCGCTCCAGCCACAGGTGGAAGGGAATGAGCAGCGTGACGGAGCCGCGCATGAAGTTGGTGACGGTGGCCGTGGCAAGCACCCGCAGGT
>CAZUNW010000169.1:0-2797 GCA_964621425.1 uncultured Chryseobacterium sp.
AGGTGCTGGTTGTGAGCGAGAACGGATATGGCAAGCGCACCCCGCTCACGGACAAGGACGGGGAATACGAATACCGCATCACCAACCGGGGCGGAAAGGGGGTTAAGACCCTGCAGGTGACCGAGAAGACCGGAAAGGTGGTGGCCATCAAGGATGTGACCGAGGAGGACCACCTCATGATCATCAACCGCAGCGGCATCACCATCCGCACCCGCGTGAACGAACTGCGCGAACTGGGCCGCGCCACACAGGGCGTGCGCCTCATCGAACTGCGCAGCAGCGACCGCATCGCGGCCGTCGCCAAGGTGGACAGCGACCTGCACGAGGGCGAGGAGCTCCCTGGTGAAGGCCAGGAGGGCGCTGCGAACGATGGCATTGAAGTTGATGCTCCCGCTCCCGAGGCTTGAACATGCATTCCTCCCTGACGTCCATGAAACACATGCTCTCCCTGCTGTGCGCCACCGCGGCGCTGGGCCTGTTCGCCCAGAACAGCAACGTGATCAACGCCTACAACTACCTGCAGGACAACGACCTGGCCCGCGCGGCCGAGTTCATTGAACCGGCCACCGTCCATGAGACGACCATGGGCAAGGAGAAGACCTGGCGCTATCGCGGGGACATCTACCGCCTGGTGGCGCTCGGACAGGACGAGACCCTGAAGGCACAGTTCCCCGACGCCATGCAGCGCGCCATCGACAGCTACCTGAAGGCCCGCGAACTGGACACCAAGGGCAGCTATCGGGGAGAGATCGAACAGGGGCTCCTGGCCCTGCAGACGGCGGCGCTGAACAAAGGCAATGATGCCTTCAGCGCCAAGGACTACGACCGCGCCATCACCCTCTACGGGGATTGCGAGCGCATTTCCAAGGCCTTCGGGGCGGTGGACACCAACGCGGTTTTCAATAGCGCGCTGGCCTACGAGACCAAAGGCGATGCGGCCAAGGCCATCGCGCGGTACCGGGAATGCCTCGCCATGGGCTACGACAAGCCGGAGATCTACCGCTACACGGCCAACCTGCAGAAGAGATCAGGGGATGTGGACGGGGCCATCTCCACCGTGCGCCAGGGCCGGCAGAAGTATGCCGGGCAGAAGGACCTCATCATGGACGAAATGTCCTACCTGCTTGACGCCGGACGCATGGCCGAGGCCGAGGCCAGTGTACAGGAGGCCATCAGCGCCGACCCGGAGAATGCCGTGCTCTACAGCATTCTCGGCAGCCTTTACGATGGCAAAGCAAACCCCAAGGAAGGTCCGGCGCCCAGCGAGGCGGAGGCCGCCAAGTGGACCGACCTGGCCGAGGAGAATTACAAGAAGACCCTGGAGCGCGACCCGAAGTTCTTCGACGCCTATTTCAACATCGGCGTGCTCTACAACAACCGCGCGGCCGGCTGTTACAACAAGGCAAACAACATCAAGGACAACGCGGCATACGACAAGGCCAAGAAGGCATGCGACGCCGTTTACCTGAAAGCCATCCCGTACTTCGAAAAGGCGCACGAGTTGCGCCCGGACGAAACGGCCACGATCCAACAGCTGATGAAGCTGTATGCCAAGACCGACGACCAGGCCAAGTATGCCGCCATGAAGGCGAAGCTCGGACAATAAGGCCGTTGGCGCGTTAAGGGTGGGAGCTCCGGTCATGGCCGGGGCTCCCTGCGTTTCAAGGGGTCAGGAACCGCGCAGCCAGAGGATGTCCTCCCGCAGTTCACGGTGGGCCATCACGTCCACCGCCTCTGTGCGCCCGTTCATCCGTGCACGCACCGACCGGAAGCCCGCCGCCCGCAACAGGTCGTCGATGGCCTGAACCTCGGTGCGCGTGCGGTCCAGCAGGGTGGTCTCCACCATGATCCGGTCGATCCGGCCCTCCGCCAGCATGCGCTGCGACCCACGCAGGGCGGGGAGTTCAGACCCCTCGATGTCCAGCTTCAGCAGGTCGATGTGACCGATGCCATGCCCGGCGCAGAAAGCGTCCACCGTCGTCACCTGCACCGGATAGGGGATCTTGTCCTTGGGGTCATAGGTGCCCGCCAGGCAGGCAAAGCCACGCAGCATCACCCGCGGGGTATCATAGAACGTATGCTCCCCGGTGTGGTCCGTGAGCGCCAGGTCCCAGAGCGACCAGTTGCTGAAGCCCGCGAGGTCGTTCATGCGGCGTATCTGGCCATTGGCGGTCCGGGAAGGTTCGAACGAATGCACATGGCCCGCGGAGCCCACCAGACCGAGGCAATGGGCGGCAAAATAGCCCACGTTGGCGCCCGGGTCGAACACGACCATACCGGGGCGCAAGGTGCGGTCCAGGAAGTTCATCACGTTGACCTCGTAAAGGCCGAAATACATCATCCGGTGCTGGCGGACGCCCAGGTCGAGTGCAATGCGCACGCCGTTGCGGTCAACGACCAAGGGGTGGCCCGGGTCGGTCCATGCACCCACGAGGTCTGCCAGGCGGTGGCGACCGCGAAGGGGCAGCCGCGTGAGTTGGCGGGCAAGGGAACGTAGGACCGGGCGCCACATGCCGGCGAAGGTAACAGGACCGAACGGGGTAGGCTGGAATGGCGGCTGATGTCAGCCAACAGCTTGAGCTCGAATAAATTAGCCACTTAACATAATATAAATTATGTGCCAACAGAGGCCAAGAAGCCCGCTTCAACAGGAACAACACCGATGCCCACATCGCCGGTCACCCGGTAGCATCCATCCTCCAGAACCATCCCCCGGAACGGATCATTGGCGACCAACCAGGGCCCATCCAGGTCACACAGGTCGGCTAACCCACTTAACGCCGCCATGGCCGCACAT
>CAZUNW010000169.1:2807-5204 GCA_964621425.1 uncultured Chryseobacterium sp.
CCCAACGACGATTCGCTCATGGAACCGAGCATCACCAGCTGACCATCGGCACGCGCACGTTGTGCCATCACCAGCGCACGGTCCAATCCGCCGCACTTCATGAGCTTGATGTTGATGCCGCTGAACGCTCCGCCCCGTTCCACTTGATCCTCAGGACCTTGAACGGATTCATCCGCGATCACCGGCACGGTTCCGCACGCCTTCAGGTCCGCATGCCGATCAAGGTCATCCTTGGCGAATGGCTGCTCCATGCCGACGACCCGGCCGGGACCTCCCGCTGCATCGATCAGCTCCAAGGCCTGATCCACCTGCCGCAACGCCTGGTTGGCATCCAGCAGGAACAGCCGGTCCGTGGACCCCTGGAGCCTCCGAAGGACCTCTCCATCACGCGGCGAGCCCGATAGCTTCACCTTCAGAACCGGAGAACCATTCATCTCGATCAACTTTTCATCAATATCATCTATATTACTGATTCCCAAGGTATATATGGCCTTGCCTAATGGCCCTTCTGGCACCTCGATCAAATCCACGACCCGAACACCCAAAGCCTTGGATAACAGGTCTATATATGCCATGTGTATCGCTGCACGGGTGGCCGGTCTCCCCACTGGGTCGAGACAGGCATCAAGTGCACCCGAAAAAGACTTGAGATCAAACTCATCAATCAGCTGATGACCAATACTTTGAATAGACTTAATAACCCCAGCCTGATCCTCCAGCACGTAGGGGGGCAACGTGGCCTCGCCATAACCGACCGACCCGCGGTGCTCCAGCCGGACAAAAACACTGTCGGTCCCCTCCCGCAACCCGTGGGCGGTGCCGAAGGGCCTCTTGAACCGCAACCGGTAAGGTTCCACGCGAACGTGCACGGCGCGAATGTCGGGCCGCACCCTGCTGGTGGGCCGACGACCACGGTCAAGTTCTGAACAGGCGGACTAACGAACCGGATAGATCACCCGGGTCTGCCACCTGGACGTGTCCGCCTCGGTGCGCGGGTCCGTGACGTACTCCTCCAGTACCACGTCGGGCATGGCCTTGCGGTCGTTCCGGAGTTTGCGGTCCATGGCCCGGTGAGCCCTGGCCGTGTTGGTGTAGGCACCACGGTGGTCGATGACATAAGCAGCGCCGGCTGGCACCTCCACCAACTCGTTTCCGGCCAGCCGCTCCCGGGCCTCCGCAGGCACCGGCCAGGCAGCCATCATGTCCGCCTGCTGCAGATCCTCGTTCCAGCCGTAATACAAACCGGTGGGCGGCCCGACGGGCGCTATGCCGTACCCCCGCAGTTTCGCGCCGTACCGTGCGAATGCGCCATCCAGGAAGGGCTGGATGCCGGCCCAGGGCACCAACCGGCGTTCCCCGAAATAGGACTGCGCAGGCCGGTTCTGCTCACTGATGTGGAACCCGTCCACGATCCAGGCCTGCTCGGCGGCCTTTCGGTCGGCCACGTCCTGCACAGCCAATTGGGAAAGACGGACCAATCCCCTGTCCATGTCGGGCCCCACCATGCGTTCCACGTCCACGAACACACCCACCAGCCTGCCGGTGAAGTCATTTTCTCCGGTGATGGTCCACAATACCCGGGTACTGTCCCCCCTGGCCTCCACCGCATAGATTGACTCATAACTGGACCGTCTGGGCCTGCTGAATGTGATGCGCGTTCGGAACTCCTTGCCAGCCTTCACGGACAGGACCTCCTGCCGTCCATCGCCCAGGGTGTCACCGCTCCAACTCCATACGGAGCCTACCGCACCATCCACACCCTGGATGCCTTGGATCGGGTCCTTGTCCAGGTCCTGCCAGGGTCCCCATGAGCGCAGCCCGGCGAGGGTACCCACGCGATCGAAAACCACCGCCGTCGGGGCGGGTACGAGCACGGAGCGCTCCACCCGCACCTGGCCGGGACCCATCAACCCCAGCAGGATGAAGAGCCCCAGCAGGGCCAGCAGCAGGATCAGCAGGGTCTTCAGCGCGCGCATGGGCCGTCAAAGATGCGTCTTCCGCTGGCTGCGCCGCACGACCTTGGTCAGGGTTGGCACGCTCTTTTCTTTGCACCAGCCAATCCCACCCCCCATGCGCCCCCTTCGCACACCCGTCCGCCCTTGGAACTCCTTCGCCGCCGCCTTGCTTGTGACGCTCACGGCCGCGCTGGCCGGTTCATGCAGCCAGGGCGGGTCGCCTGCTGGCAACAGGGTGAAGCAGCCCTTCAGTGGAAGCGCATATGAAAGCAACAACCGCTTTTTCCGCGGCACGGGCCAGGGCGTGAGCGCCAAGCAGAACATTGCGCGCAGCAAGGCCGATATCGACGCCAAGAACCAGTTGGCGGCGCAGGTGGGCACCTCGGTGAAGGCCGTGACCGACCAATACTTGGGACAGACGGAGAACGCGCGTGCCGCGGAT
>CAZUNW010000170.1:0-2052 GCA_964621425.1 uncultured Chryseobacterium sp.
GCAAGGCGCTGCAGGCGGGCACCTCGCACTTCCTTGGGCAGAACTTCGCCAAGGCATTCGATGTGGTGTTCACCAACAAGGAGAACCGGCAGGAGCATGTGTGGGCCACCAGCTGGGGGGTGAGCACCCGCCTGATGGGCGCACTGATCCTGACGCACAGCGACGACAACGGGCTGGTCCTGCCGCCGAGGCTTGCACCGGTGCAGGTGGTCATCGTGCCCATTTACAAGAATGCCGAGCAGCTGGCCGGGCTGATGGAGGCGATCGCGCCCATGGCGGCGTCCATGCGCGAGCGCGGCATCCGCGTTCGTGTGGACGATGACGAGACCAAGAAGCCGGGCTGGAAGTTCGCCGAGCACGAGTTGAAGGGCGTGCCCCTGCGCATCGCGGTGGGTCCGCGTGACCTGGAGAACGGTACCGTGGAGCTGGCCCGCCGCGACACGCTGGCCAAGCAGGTGGTGCCCCACGCCGGGATCGCCGTGCTGGCGGAGCAACTGCTTGCCGAGGTGCAGGACAACCTTTACCGCAGGGCGCTGGCCATGCGCGAGCGCCTCACGCGCACGGTGGACACCTACGCGGAATTCAAGGAGGCCATCGAGGAAGGGGGCTTCATCCTGGCCCACTGGGACGGTACGGCCGCGACCGAGGCCCGTGTGAAGGAGGAGACCAAGGCCACCATCCGGTGCATCCCGCTGGACGGGGACACCGCGCCCGGCGCCTGCATGGTGACCGGCCGCCCGAGCAACCGCCGCGTGCTGTTCGCACGTGCCTACTGATGAGCCCCAAGCGCACGCCCCCACTCCCCGCCACCGCGCAACCGCGCGAGCTGATCCTGCGCATGCTGAAGGGAAAGAGCAGCATGAAGCAGGACGTGTACCACCGCATCCTGGTGCTTTTCCGCGACCTGAAGGAGGTGCTTCAGGAGGTGGGCGATGACCTGGAGCACCAGATGCTGCAGAGCGACAAGCGGGTCACAGTGCAGTACCGCGACAAGGGAGAGATGGCCTGTGAGCTGAAGGTGGCCGGGGACACGATCATCTTCCACATGCATACCAACGTGTTCCGGCTGGACCAGAGCCACAGCCTGTGGAAGACGAGCTATCTGGAGGAGGATGAGCAACGCGGCTATTTCGGGGTCATCAACGTCTACAACTTCCTGAGCGACTCCTTCAAGTACAACCGGGAGCGCGACCTGGGCTACCTGGTGGGCCGCATCTTCCTGAACAAGGACGGACACTTCTTCGTGCAGGGCAAGCGGCAGCTGGGTTTCCTGTACGATGACCTGGCGGACAACACGATGGACCGCGAGCGGCTGCGCCAGGTGGTGCATTCCATCATCATCTACGTGCTTGATTTCGACCTGCTGACGCCCCCGTATGACCAGGTGAACCAGGTGACGGTGAGCGAGATGAACGAACTGAACGCCGGCATGCAGCTCAGCACGGGCAAGCGGCTTGGCTTCCGGTTCCAGGCGGACGTGGATGATCTCACCTGAGTTTTGCCGGGATCTCGGCGTGTCGTATTTTTGCGCTCCCTTTCGCAGGCATCGCTTCGGAAGGTTGACATCGTGGCCCGTTCGTCTAGGGGTTAGGACGCGTCCCTTTCACGGATGAAACAGGGGTTCGATTCCCCTACGGGCTACTGAATGATCGCCCTAACAACCTGAATATCAGGAAGTTAGGGCGGTCAGCTTTTAGGGGTGTGGACACTTTCGTGGACACTTTTTCAAAGTGCCCCCTCAGGCCACCCTCCTCGCCTTGTTGAGGTCGGCGATGAACGCCTGCTCGGTCATGCGGCGTTCGAGGTCACCGAGGGCGACCTTGGCCTGAAGCTGTGACGGGAAGGAGCGCACCCCCTGATCGAGGTCCTGGAGTTTGAGGAGCATGGCCTCCAGCAGCATGGTGTTGCGTGCTGCGGCCTCCTCGCCTGCAGCGCCCACTTCCTGGAGCTCTCCTCGAGGAGGTCGCCGCCGGCAGGGCCGTAGTAGTCGGGCAGGGGAGGCCCCGTGCCCCAGGCGAGCCCCGGCTCCCGGGGGTAAGGGCCCCGGCCCTC
>CAZUNW010000170.1:2062-5184 GCA_964621425.1 uncultured Chryseobacterium sp.
CCCTGGGCGATGACACCGCCTTGTGCGAGGTGGACCATGCGCATGGCCTCTCCTGCGCGGCTGAAGTTGAAGGCGGGCATGGGTTGGAAGAGGCCACCGTGCCGTGCCAGGTGCAGCTGCTCCCCGGTGGCGCTTGCCCGCATGAGCAGGGGGATGAGGCCCGGGTTGTTGCGCCGGAAGGCCCGGCTGAGCACCATCCAGGGTTCGCCTCCCTCCACTTCGGCCACGATGCGCCGGGCCTGGGGGTCCACGACCTTGAGCCCACCGGCATCGTGGCCGGGACCTTCGAAGATGCCGCCCTTGGCACCGAGGGGTACGTTCTCGAGGGCGGTCTGTGCCTGTGCCTGCTGGGGTTCGGGGGCGTTCTCCCCTGCCGTGCTGAGCAGTGCGCGGGCCTGGGCGATGAGGCTGATCACGGCGGCGACGGTAGCGATGCCTGCCGCGAGGTTGGCGGGGTACGGCAGGGACATGGCCTGTGCCACGCCGTTGGCGATGGCCGCCGCGCCTTCGGCGGCGATGGCCACCAGGGCGGCGGTGCGCTTGGCGCGTTTGAGGCGTTCGATGTTGGCGATCTCCTCCTCGGTGCGGACCCCGTCGGCATCCGCGCGCTGCTCGGCCGCGCGGATGGTGCCATCCATGTAGGCGGTGATGCTGTTGGCCAGCCCGCCCATGGCATTGGCGACCTGCGCGAAGTTCTGGAGCTTGCGGACCTGCTCACGGATGAGTGTTTCGGAGTGGGCGCGCTCGGCGGCCGCTTCGCGCCGGCGGCGGGCGCGGTTGATGTTCTCGAGGGACTTGCTCTGGGCCTGTGCTCGCTGCGATGTGGAAGCGCCTGCCGGTCCACGAGGCTCTGCTCATCGTCGGAGAGCCCGAGCGCCTCCATGGCGGCATCGTACTCCTCGAGCTTGCGTTTGGCGGCGGCGATGAGGTCGTCCCACTTCTGGGTCTCCTGTTCGATGAGCGCCAGGGCGCGTGTCTCATGGAGGCGCAGTTCGGTGGTGGTGCGCTGTTGCTCGAGCAGGTAGGTGCTGTCCCCGCGCTGTTTGGCGATCTCGATGTCCTCATCGAGGCGTTCGAGCTCGGCCTCGAGCGCTGCGGTGCGGCTGTCCTGGAGCAGCTTGCGCAGTTCGGCATCGGCCTGCCGTGCGGCCTCGATGCGGCGTTGGGCCTGCTTCTCGAGCAGGTCCACGCGTTCCCCGGCCTGCACCCCTTGGAGGCCTTCGAGGTCGCTGGCGGCCTGTTCGGGTGCGAGGCGCTTGGCCTTGATGAGCTCGGCCTGCTGTTCGCGGACCTTCTGGAGTTCCTGGGCGTGCTTGCGGTCGAGCTGCGCGAGGTCGCGTTCATCCTCCGAGAGCTGGTCGAGGCGGATGCGGTCACGCAGTTCCTCCATCTGGTCCTGGAGCTTGCGCAGGTGGTCCTCCTGTTGCTGGGCGTTGTTCTGGAGGCCTTCCCCGGTGATGCGGCGGCGCTCCCCTTCGAGCTTGCGGATGTGTGCCTCGATGGCGGCGTACTCCGAGCGGTTGCTCGCGGTGTTGAGGCGTTCGCGCTGGGCCTTGATCTCCTCATCGATCACGGCGATGGTGCGTTTGCCGGTGGTGGCGGCCTGCGCCACCACGTTGATGCGGCTGTTGATCGCGTCGATCTGGGCCTTGAGCTCCTTGCGGTTGGCGTCGGCCTGTTCGGCGCTGAGGCTGAGGTTGAGCTTGCGCTTGGCCTCCAGGATGCGGTCATCGTAGGACCGTATCGCGCTGAACAGGGCGAAGGCCTGCAGGCGTGCGCTCATGCGGTCTTCCTCCTTGGCGGCGGTTTCGGACTTCTTGAACAGGTCGCGTTGCTGGCGGATGAGCCTGGCCTGCTCGGTGGCCATGGCGCGGGTGGCGGCGGTCTCCTGGGCGAGCGCTTCGGCGTGGTACTTCTCGTTCTCGGCGAGTGCTGCTTCGAGGTCGCGCTTGTGGTTGGCGAGCTGGTCCGGGTTGAGCTGCCCGGTCACGGCGGAGGTCTTGCGGAGCTTGTCCATGTCCTGCGCCACGCGCTTGCCATCCTCGAGGGCCTGGTTGAGCTTCTCCTGGGATTCGGCGGCGCCGGACACCTCATCGGCGAACGCCCAGAACAGACCGATCACGGCGGTGAGGGCGCTGACCACGAGCCCGATGGGGTTCATGCGCAGGACGGTGTTGAACCCGCGCATGGCCACGGTGGACAGGTTGACCTGTCCGGTGAAGGCGGCCTTGACGAGGCCCCAGGCGCGTGTAACGGCCATGGCCACGCGCGAGTAGGTGGCTGCGGCGGCCACGGCGAGGCGGTAGTTCACCCAGGCGAGGGTCGCGGTGGTGAGGACCTTCGCCCAGAACTTGATGGCATCGGCGTTCTCGCGGATCCAGGTGAGGAAGGACCGCATGGACGCCACCCATCCCTCCACGGCGTCCATCACGCCCGGGGTCATGAAGGTCTGGTAGATCTCCTTGCGCAGTTTCTCGAGCTGAGCGGCGAGGGTGTTGTTCTTGGTGTTGAACTCGTTGGTGATGCTCGTGCCTTTGGTGAAGGACTCATTGGCGATGTCCATCTGCTGGCGGAGCATGTCGGTGTTGTTGGCCAGCACGCCGAACACCCCGGCGGCGCGGCTGCTTTCCACGCCCATGTCGCCGAGGGTCTGGCTGAGCTCGATGATGCCGCCCTCGGTGCGGTTGGCGGCCTGGAGCACCTTGATGAAGGCATCCAGTGCGTTGCGGTTCATGGTCTCCTTGAACTGCTCCACGCTCATGCCTGCGATGCGTGCGTACTCTTCGGCGTTGTTGGCCATCTTCATGAACATCCCCGAGATGGCCGTGGAGCTGACCTCGGAGGTCTGTCCGAGGCTGTCGAGGGTGGCACCGAGCGCGAGGGTCTGGTCCACGGTTATGCCGGCCAGTGGTGCCACGCCTCCGAGGCGTTTCATGAAGGACACCATGTACCCTTCGGAGGCGGTGCTTGCGGCGCCCAGGTCGTTGATGGTGCTGCCGACCTTGAGCAGGCTCTGTTCGATGCCGTAGGTCTCCTTGAGCCGGAAGAGGTCGGTGATCTTGGCGATGTTCTGGATGGCCTCGTCCCCGAGGTCACGTCCGAGGGCGGTGCGGATCTGGTCA
>CAZUNW010000171.1:0-5169 GCA_964621425.1 uncultured Chryseobacterium sp.
GCGCGCGGCCTCTCGGCGTCGTCCGCCGACGCCCCGATCACCACCACCTCTGCCGCATCATGCCCCAAGGCGGTCAGGCTTTTCCATGCATTAGCCACGAAGACGCTCCCCCTCAGGATCAAAGAAATGCGGGCTGACGATCTCAACCTCGGTGTCGACCTTGGTCAGGAAGTTCACCGCGCGCATCTTGCGGCCAATCTTCTGATCGCCCGCTTTGAGATAGCCCAGCGCAATGTCACAGCCCAGATGTGGGCTATAGACCTTGGACGTGAGCCAACCACCATCCGACGCGAGTTCGACCGGCGCGCCGATTTCCATGAAATGGCTGCCCGCCGAGATCGTCGCTTTCGGGTCCACAGGTTTTACGCCCACAAGACGGTAGCCATCGGGTTGGTTCATGCCTTCGCGTTGGCTTAGCACCATGCCGATGCTGTCCTTCTTTCTGGACACCATCTTGCCCAGGCCCATGTTCAGCGCGGTGGACTGCCCGTTCAATTCGCCGCCTGCGACATGGCCCGCTACGCACCGCTGGAACCGCGTCCCCGGAGATCCATGTACGATGAGGCGATCGCACTCGTCCAGCGCATCGAACGCCCCTGACCATGCGCCCGAACATCCTCACCCTCTGCAGCCTGCTGCTCGGCGGCGGTGCCGCATCCATGGACCGCGCCGACGGCGATACCCTGATCGCACGGGCGAACGCCGCCTACATGGCGGGCGACCATGCCCATGCGCTGGCATTATTCGATTCGGTCAATACCCACTGGAGAAGCGCCGGGCTCTCCTATGCCATCGGCAACTGCCACTTCAAGATGGACCAGGTGCCGCAGGCCATCCTGCACTACGAACGGGCTCTGCTTCTGGAGCCCGGCGCTGCCGACGTGAGGGCCAACCTCGAACTGGCACGACAGCGCACCATGGACCGCGTGAATGAACTGCCCACTTTCCGATTGGGCGACACCTGGGAAGGGTGGCTGGCCGGCAGGGATGTGGACCAATGGGCGCGACGGTCCCTCTGGGCATGGTGCCTGGGCTTCGCCGCGGCGACGTTCGCATTGACGAAGCGGGGGACGGTCCGAACGGCAGGCATGGCAGCCGCCGCCTGCCTGGCTCTGGTGGGCGCAGGCTCAGCTGCATTGGCTGCACGGCGCGTACGCGCCGTGGAGGGTGGCAATGGCGCCATCGTGCTCGAACCCCGCGTGGACGTGCGGAGTGAACCGCGCGATGGCGCCACCACCCTGTTCATGCTACACGCCGGCACCAAGGTGCAGGTGGGCGCCGAACGCAATGGGTGGGTGGAGGTCACACTGGCCAACGGCAACGTGGGCTGGATGCCCCATCCCGCACTGGAACGGATCTGAACCGGTCAGGGTACCTGCGCCAGGCGCACCGCAGTGGGCACCGTGCCTCCGATGGTGGTCAGGATGATATCGCGGTCGTTCGCACTGCCCACGTACTTCACCACCCCGTCAAGGTTGACGTCCTCGATGCGGTATCCGCTTACCGTGGCGGTTGGTACCGTGCTGCCCACGGCCACGAGGATGGGGTCGCGGTCATTGCTGGAACCCGTGTAGCTCACCGTGCCATTGCGAGAGACATCACCCGCCCAGAGGGCTCGAACCGTCCCGTTCACACGCATGGCGCTGGTGCCATACAGGCCCACGCTGGGAAGCGAAAGGTCCATCACCTGGCCATTGCTGCTGATGGCGCTGCTCGGCATGGCGGCCAGGTGGTTGCGGTGGCGCACCACGAGGTATTTGCCCACGGTGGCGGTACCGAATGGAACCTGGGTGGCGCCTGTCACATCCACCACGTTCCCGTCCGCACGGAGCAGGGCCGCACGGCGCTCGGCAAGGGTATAGGACGCATCCGCGTTTCGCAGCTCCAGCACAACCCAATCCACCACCGCCGAGGTGCCGGTGGCGTTCCATACCGAGGTGGACATGGTGGCGGCACTGTTCGCCACAGGAAGACCGAGAGCGGTGTAGGGCTCGACCTGAGGCAGGATGCCCTGTGAGCGCAGTGAGGTGGCCATGGAACCGGCTGTGTAGTTCATGGGGCCATCGAGGTAGAACTTCGCCCCGACCGAGCCCGTGGGGCCACCCGTGGTGCTCGTTCGGTACACCACCTTGGAAGTGAACGGCTGCAGGGTGACAGAGGCTGGCTGCACGGCACCGGTCACGTCCTTCCACGTACCGGACAGCGTGAAGGTCTGGGACGTGGCCTGGTCGTTGTAGAGCAACCTGTGCTCCACGGTCGGGTCCACCGCGGCTACGGAGACACGGTGCAACTGCACATTGTCCAGGTAGTAGAGCGGCTCTGTGTAGTGGTTCACGAACCGCACAAGCGCCTGGTCCGTAAGGTCGCTCTGGAAGTACAGTTCCACGTCCCTGCGCTCGGGGCCGAAGGGTACATCACGCCCATAGATCTGGGTGGAACCGGTCATCTGGGACATGCCCTTCACACCGGCGAACACCTCCCCATGGGCCGAACTCTGGAGGGAGAACCGCATCCGGTACCACTGCCCGTTGGTCACAGCGAACTGGTCGGGGTTCTGTAGGCTGTACTCCCAATACACGCTGTTGTTCGGGATGTAGGCCTTCAGGCACCCGTTGTCCAGCTTGGTAAGGTCATGCGTGGCGGTGGCATTGGTGGGCCAGCCGCCCCACCCGCTCACGTTGCTGCTGAAGGTGCCGTTCTGTACGAGGTTCCCCGTCAGCTCCGCCGTGGTGGACCAGGCGCTCTGCCGCAGGGGACTGCGCGAGGATGCGGCATCCTCGCTTCGCTCCGTCTGCCAGCGCTCCAGGGTGAAGTACCGGCGCACACCACCGAGCGTGTTGAACTGCTGGATGCTCAGTTCGTTGAAGGGGTTGTAGTAGTAATTGTTGTTGAAGGTGCCGAAATCGACCCATGTGCCGGCATTGTAAACGTGCAGCTGAAGCATGCACAGCTGGTCCTTCGTGAGGCAATACATCGTGTTGCCTGAGTATACCGTATTGAACGACGGCACGTGGTAGGGCGCTGTGGCACCGGGGCCGTTGTAGTTGCTGAAATCCGAAATGGACAACTGGGTGCCGTTGTTGTAGAGCACGTTGTCCTTCACCTGGTTGCCGGTGCTCACCATCGTGTGGTCCACATGGATGCCACTGGTGGCGCAATTGGCCACGGTGTTCTTCTCCACCAGCGTGTTCTTGATGCTGATGTTCCCGAAGTAGATGCCGTGGCATATCGGGAAATAACTGGTGTGCTCCGGCGCAACGCTCTCGGTGTTGCCCACCATGTCCATCACCATGTTGTTCCGGATGACCAGCCCATCGGCATTATCGATGGCGATGCCGCCACCATCGTTCAGGATGGCCAAGGCCTGGCGGACGATATTGCGCTCGACCAGGGAGTTCTGCTCGATCACCATGCCGATGTAACCCGTGTTGGTGATCAGGTTGTCCGTGAAGACCATCCCCGTACCGGTGGCCCGGAGGCCGAAATAGCCCCAGTTGCTCTCCCCCATGCCGGGCTGCAGGGCGATGTCGGACACCACACAGTTCGTGAAGGAGCTGTTGTTGTCCAGGAGCATCGCGCCCGTGGCGTAGGTGCGCGTGATGGTGAGGTGGTGGAAGTTCTGCTGCGAGCCCGTGCTCCGGATCGCCTGATGGGTATCACTGAACACGCAGTTCGCCACCTCCACGCTGAAGGTGCCGCTCATGCGTAGGGAGGCATCCGTCTGGTGCCTGAACTGAATGTTCTCGATCCGCCAATTGTTGCGCTGCCAGCCCATGTACAGCCCGTTGTCCAGCACCGCGGCCTCCACCAGGTTGCTGCTGGGGTTTGCATTGGCAGGGCACCACATGTAAAGCTTGTCGGCCGCACCATCGTAGAACCATTCCCCGGGGGCATCCAGCAGGCTGAGCTTGTTGCGCAGGAAATAACCCCATTGCTGTGCGCCCATGGTATTTCCCGTGCTGGAATGGGTCAGCGTTGTGCCGTTGTGGGCCGTCACACGGGCCGTGTCATAGCTCCAATTCGTGGTCCGGATGACCATCGTGGCCCCCGTGAAATAGCCCGACCCCTGGGTAAGAGCGGCATCAACCGTACTTGTGCTGGCCGCATTATCCGTTCGCAGCCAGCCCGTGTTCGGGAAGCGGGCAAGGTTCTGGAGCGCGCCGTTGAAATACACCTGCTTGACATCCTGCGTCACCGTGGCCTGCCAGATGTTGCCACTGTACACGGTCCAACCCGTTACAGCAATGCTCCCGGCGACAACTGGATCAACCCCGGTACCGTAGGCACCGACCACCATGGGATTACCGGAGATCCCGTTGTCCGGGATGGTGAGCTTCCCGCGGAACACACCTCCGCGCTGAAACAGGATCTGGTCGCCGGGATTGAGAGAGGTACCCAACTGATTCACCCGATCGATGGTCCGCCAGGGCGCGGTGGTCGATGTACCGGCGTTCGCGTCATTGCCCGTCGGGGAAACGTAATAGGTAACGGCCTGGACGTTCGACATCTGGGCCGAACAGACCAGCAAAACCATCCCGATCATGGCAACAGGGTTCCGCATGGGGTCCTTTCGTGCGTTTCCGGTGGCGAAAATGACCACCGTCAGCCATAGGAACGCACGAAGTCACCCGGAAGGATCGCACAATTCGACGAGACCCGGATTGCGCCCGACCGATCGGCCGTCGCATGCCGCCCAGAGGATCGGGGTTAAGCGAACATGAACGCCTGCCGCTGCGGGCCAGCGACCCCGGCAGGAATCGAACCTGCGACCAGCTGCTTAGAAGGCAGCTGCTCTATCCACTGAGCTACGGGGCCTGCGCGGCGAAAGTACTCCTGCCGCGGGAGCCGTGGCCTGGCGCAGGAAAGCGACGCGTACCCAAAGAAAGATCCCGCCTCACGGCGGGATCATCCCTTGTCGGGGTGGTGTGATTCGAACACACGACCCCCTGGTCCCAAACCAGGTGCGCTAACCGGGCTGCGCTACACCCCGAGGGGCGGCAAAGGTAGACGGACTGACCATGCCGCTGCGCCTTTTTCCTGCGCCGCCCATTTGAGCGGGTAAATGAAGAAGCCGCCCATCGTGTGATGGACGGCTTCTGGCTGGCGGAGAGGGGGGGATTCGAACCCCCGGTACCCCTAATCGAAGTACGGCAGTGTAGCAAACTGCTG
>CAZUNW010000172.1:0-5148 GCA_964621425.1 uncultured Chryseobacterium sp.
CGGATGCCCACGGCGTATGCATGGAGCAGGTCGCGGACGAGGCTTTCCAGGTAGGAGCGCACATCGATGTTGGCGAGGTCCTTGCTGAGGTAGGTCTGTTCATGCACGAGGGCCATCGCGCTAACGCGGGTGATGCACTCGTTGAAGAGTTCCGTCGTGCGTTCGTCCTTCACCTGGTCCATCTGGAATCGGATGAGGCTGCGCACGATCTGCAGGTTGTTCTTCACGCGGTGGTGGATCTCCTTGATCATCACCTCCTTCTCCTCCTTGCTGAGCATGGTCTCACGGAGTTCGCGGTTGGTGTCCTCCAGCCGCTGCTTGGCGTTCGCCAGCTGGTCGCCGCGTTGCCGGCTGTCCACCAGCAGTCTCCGGTTCATGCCCACCAGCAGGGCGAACACCACCGCCATCAGGCAGGCCATGATGAGCAGGACCTGCGCCTCGTCCCAGCGCCGGCTCAACTGCGCGGAGTGCAGGCTCAACCCTTGTTCGTGCACGGTACGCGCCGTGCGATCGATGGACTTCGAGGCGCGTTGCACCACCAGTTGAAGGATGGAAAGGGTGGTGCGTTCCTCACGGAGCGTGGCTGCGTGAACGGCGGCGAGCTGGTGCAGCGAGTCGGCCTGGACCAGCGCCACCGACAGGCTTACCGGCAGGGCGGTCATGCCCGGTTCATTGCGGAACCGGTCCTGCATCCGTTGCAGGTCGCTGCGGATGTCGGTCATTCGAACCGCCCAGCGTTCGCCGCCGGTGTTCATGTCCATGCGGTGCATCATGGGCAGTTCGCCCACCGACCGGTCGAGCCGGTTCAGGGCACTGAGCAGCTCCACTTCGTTGCCCATGCGCTGCTGCACCTCCCGGGCACGCGATACCAGGTAAAGGTCGAATGAGATGAAGAGGACCGCCAGCACGGCGGCCAGGATGGGCCAGAAACGATAGGAGCGTTGTTCCACGTGCGAAGGCTGTGCGTCCGTTTGAACGCAGGGAACGCCCGCGGGTTACGCATCAACGCGGCGGCGGCAATTGTGCGCCGAAGGCATCCAGCAGCGCCTCGGCCCGGGCGCGCGCCAGATCGCGCAGCTGGGCCATCTGTGCGGTCGCCGAGCGTTTGGAGAGCCCGGGGGTGCGTCCCACCGGCCCTCCTGCCGACGTCACCAGGCCCAGATCCGTACCGCCCCGAAGGGCGTCGCGGTTCCCCGCATGCAGGAAGGGTCCAATGGTCACCCGGCACCGGACGGTGGACACGTCGATGTGGATGCTGTAGGTCACCCGCCCCATGGTCTCCTCGCGCCCGGTGAGCGTCGCGGACCGGAAGTTGAAGTGTGCGCTTCCGGAGAAGGCCCCGGCCCGCCCAGCCCCCGGCTCCCGGCCGAAGCTGGCCGCCCACGCCCGGTCGATGGCCTCCTGGGTTCCGGCGTCCGACCCGTTCATCGCCCAGGATGCAGCCACCAGCAGGGCCGTGGTGGAGTCGCCCTGTGCCGCCACGGCTGCGGGGCAGACCAGGGCAAGGGCCAGCAGCATCCGGAACATCAGTGCGAAAGTAGGGTCGGCCTGCCCGATCGTGCTATTTTCGCGGCCCTTCAATAACCAAATACCCTTGTGATCCATGGCAGGAGCCACCGCGCTCAAAGTGGGCGTCTTCTATGACGGGAGCTACTACACCCACGTCAGCAACTACTACAATTACGTGCACGCCCATCGCCGGCGCATCCACATCGGCGGGCTGCACGATTACATCCGCCACATGGTGGGCGAGCGGGAGGGTACGCACCCCAACCTCTGCCACATCATCGACGCGCATTTCTTCCGCGGCCGCTTCACAGCTCGGGACGCCAATGAGAAGCCCAATCAGCTTTACTACGACCGGGTTTTCGATGATGTACTGATGTACAACGGTGTGCAGACGCACTACCTGCCTGTGAAGGACCTCATGGGCCGCAAGCGTGAGAAAGGCATCGATGTCCTGATGGCGCTCGAGACCTACGAGCTGTGCATGCTGAAGCGCTACGACATCGTCGTGCTGATCGCCAGCGACGGCGACCATGTGCCCCTGGTCCGCAAGCTGCATGCGCTGGGCTGCAAGACGATGTTGCTCAGCTGGGATTTCGAGTTCACGGACCAGGAGAGCGGGGAGCTTCAGGTCACCAAGACCAGCACGGACCTCTGGAACGAAGTGAGCTATCCCATGCCGATGCACGACCTCATCGACGAGGGTCTGCGCGATGATGACCCCGTGGTGGGGGAGCTTTTCGTGATGCGGGAAGCAAGCGGCCGCGAAGGCGATGAGCAGGCGGGCGGGGGGGCGGTCACCCTGGTGGACGACGAACGCCACCGGAGCACCGTCATGAGCCTCCACAGCGGCTATGGGTTCATCCGTTACCCTGACAACAACCTGTTCTTCCTGCGGGATGACCTGGTGGACGTGCCGTTCGCCGAGCTCGCCATCGGTGATGAACTGGAGTTCAACGTGGCGGTGAACGCGAAGGGCCAGCGAGTGGCGAAGCGGATCACTCGCGCGAACTGAGCGTCAGCGGGAGCCACAGGCTGAAGCGGCATCCTTGGCCGGGGCCGTCACTACTGGCGTAGAGCCCGCCACCATGGGCTGTGGCGCATTGGTGCGCCCTTGCCAGGGCGCTGCGGGCCTGACCTTCGCCTTCCGTGGGTCGGGAGGCGAGCCAGGCATAGCGTTGGAACACGCGTGCAAGGTCCTCTGCCGTGAGCCCTATGCCCGCGTCCATAACGGTCACCACCGCCCTGTCCCCGTTGCGGACCGCGGCCAGCCGAACCTTCGCGCCACGCGCAGAGAACTTGGAGGCGTTGCTGAGCAGCGCGAGCACCACCTCGGCAAGGGCGGTGGCGTCACCGAGCACGGGCAATGGTCCCGCAATGTCCCTGTCGAGGACCTGTTCCTTTCGGGCGAATCGGGCGCCGGCCTGCCCGGCCGCCTCCTTCGTGATCGCGGACAGGTCGCAGGGCGCTTGGGTGAACGTGCCCGGTCCGCGCTGCAGCCCGAGGTCGTCCAAGGCGGACTCCAGCTGGTGCATGGCCAGGAACAGGTTCCGCTCGGCATGGGTGTGCAGTTCACCGGCGTCCATCCCGGGCGGGAGGTCACGCAGGGTTCGCAGCACTTCCAAGGTGCCGCCGATACGGTTCTTCAGGTCGTGTGAGAGCCGGTGGAGCCGCTCATGTTGCACGTGCCGGTCTGTCCCGTCCGGCCTTTCCTCATTGGGGCACATCGGCACGGATCAGCTGTTCCAGCATGTCCATCAGTCCGTCGGTGGAGATGGGTTTGGCGAGGTACCTCGCACCCTTGATGCCACGGATGGCCTCCAGGACGTCAGGCCGCGTGCTTGCGGTGAGGAACAGGATGGGTATCGGGTCCGTGAGATGGATGCGCTGAGCCAGTTCAAGGCCGGTCATCGGGCCCTTGAGGTACACGTCCATGATGATGACATCGGGCCGCTCCTGCGCGATGAGCAGTTCGGCGTCCTCCGCACTGTATGCCACACCTGTCACGTCGAAGCCCATGCGCTCGATCTGGAGGCGGTAGCCGAAGGAGACGATGGGCTCGTCCTCGATGATCAGGACCTTTTTCATGCGTTCACGGTGTTTTCATGCGCCCTGCGTGCGTGGTGCAGTGCGCGGACGTGTTCATAGGCTTCGGTGGTGAGGGCCTTCTCCACATACCCGATCACGGAGCGGTAACGGCGTGCCGCGTCCATGTCGCAGGGACGGTTGCTGGAGCTGAACATCACGGCCGAGGTGCGGCCGTTGGGCAGAAGCCCCTCAGCCTCACAGGCTGCGAGCAGGTCGAATCCCGTCATGCCCGGCATGTTGATGTCCACGAATAGCAGGTCCGGCGCATCCCCGCTACGCAGGTGCTCGAGAGCGGCTTTCGCATTGGGCACGCAGGTCAGGCGACCGGCGTATCCGCTGCGTTTAAGCACAAGGCGTGTGACGAAGGTGCAGTCCTCCTCGTCGTCCACCACCAGGATGTGCTCGATGTCGGGCGTGGCCATTGCGCCGTTGATACGCACGGCGGCCGGGAAGGTTCCCTTCAGTCGCGCAGCATGCGATCCAGCCGGGCCACGCCGGCGGCCGGTCCCAGCACGTACAGCACGTCATCGGGTTGGACCCGTGTGGTTCCGTCGATGGCGGTGAGGACGCGGCCGCCGCGCTTGATGGCGAGCACGCTCACACCGAAGCGGGCCTTTATGTCCACGTCCATCAGGCGCTGGCCCACGAGGCGGCCGCGGCCGTACTGCACGGGCAGGGCGGCCAGTTCCTGGTCGGATGCGTGCACGACCGGCACCTTTGGGGGTGCGCCGCGGTCCATGGAACGCAGGGCGTGGTAGTGTGAGCCACGGATGCGCACCACGAGTTCCTCCACCTCGTTCTCCGGAACCAGGTAGCGGCGCAGCGTGCGTGCGAAGATCTCGATGGAGGTCTCGAACTCCTCAGGGACCACCTCGTTGGCCCCCAGCCGGCGCAGGTCATCCATGTCGGTGATGTAGCGGGTGCGTACGATGATGTGAGGGGCATCGCCCATGCGGCGCACGCGGCTTACCACGCGGCGCGTGGCGTCGGGGTCGCTGATGGCCACCACCACCACCCGGGCGCGCCCCACGTGCACCTCCTCGAGCACGTGCTCATTGGACGCATCACCGATGATGACTTCGGCACCCAGGCTGCGTGCCTGGTCCGCGAGGTCGGGGTCCATCTCGATCACAACGTGCGGGATGCCGGCAAGCCTCGCCGTCTGCGCCACGTTGCGTCCGTTCAGCCCGTAGCCCACGATCACCAGGTGGTCGTTCATGCGCTCCATCGCCCGCGCCTCCGTGCGGGCCTGCACAACGGCATCGAGTCGGTGCCGCAGCCGTCCGGGCACCAGCAACCGCAGCAGCACCGCGGTCCAGCGCCCCGAGCCGCCGATGATGAAGGGGGCGAGGCCCATCGTGGCGATCGAAACAGCGAGGAACAGCTGGTAGTGATCACGCGTGAGCAGGCCCTGTTCCAGCCCGGAGGCGCTCAGTATGAAGGCGAACTCGCCCACCTGGCAGAGGGCAAGCCCGGTGAGCAGCGCGGTGCGCAGGGGATAACGCAGCACCATGGCTGCCAATGAGGCGATCGCCGTCTTGCCCACCAGCGTCA
>CAZUNW010000173.1:0-4810 GCA_964621425.1 uncultured Chryseobacterium sp.
CACCGCAACCTGCTGAAGGGTGGCATCTACCTGTACCCCGGCACGACCAAGGCCCCCAAGGGCAAGCTCCGGCTCCTTTACGAGGCGAACCCGCTCGCCTTCCTGGTGGAACAGGCGGGCGGCATGGCCACAGACGGAACCACGCGCATCCTGGACCTGAAGCCCACTGAATTGCACCAGCGCTGCCCGCTCTTCATCGGCAGCAGGAACATGGTGGAGGCGGCGATGGCCAGTGGCTCGTGACCTGCGGCTCTCCGGTTTTGAACGTGAGCGCCATTGGCGTGTACCTGTATCATCCATTGAAGAACCCACCATGCGCACTCCCCTCATCATCCCCGCCCTCCTGCTCGCCCTCAGCAGCCAGGCCCAATGGGTGCTCACCACGCCCATCAAGACCCGCAGCGAGATGCCGGGGATACAGATGATCGATGATGCGATCGGCTACGCGATCGACAGGCCGTTGGGCGCGATCCTGCGCACCGATGATGGTGGCTCGCACTGGACACGCCTGGCGAACAACATCACCAGCCAGCCACGTGCGTTCTTCATGTGGGATGAACTACGCGGCATCGTTGTGGCAGGGAACGGTACCGTGATCCGCACCTCGAACGGCTTCTCCACGACAACGACCAGCCTGAACCCGACCTTCGGTAACCTCAGCTGTGTGTTCTTCGTGAACGACACCTTGGGTTGGATCGGCACGGAGACCGGCAAGATCTACCGAAGCATCGACTCGGGTGCGTCGTGGACCTTGATGGCCAGCGGGCAGCCAACGACCAACCCCTTCACAGCCATCCAGTTCGTGGATACGCAGGTGGGCTACGCAAGCTGCGTCACCGGGGAAATGTTGAAGAGCATCGATGGCGGACTCACGTGGCAGGGCGTGGGGCCTTTCGATCAGTTGGTGCTCATCCAGGACATCCACTTCTTCAATGCGGACCTTGGTGTGGGCGTGGGCAACGCAGGCGAAGTGATCCGCACGACGGATGGCGGAGCATCGTGGGACTCGATCCCGAGCAACACGACCAGTTCCATGGTGGACCTCGATGTGCAGGGGAATACGATGGTGGCCTGTGGCAGCTTGGGACGACTGATCCGAAGCACCGATGCAGGCCTGACCTGGACGGTGATCCAAGCAGGGAATACGGACCATCAAAGCGTTTCACTGACACCCAGCGGGAAAGCACTGCTGGGCACCAATGGACGGATCCACGGGAGCTTGGACATGGGCGCCACCTGGCAATTGCTGGTGGAGGGCACCTGGCACACGCGCATCAACAAGATGAGCTTCATGGATGCGGATACCGGTGCGGCCATTGGTTGGTTGACCAGCGGTGGGTTCGAGAACGGGCTGTTACGCACCACCGATGGGGGAAGGAACTGGACCAAGGCTGGTAACGGCGGGCTTGGAGTGCACCTTACACCAAATGGCATCGGTTGCCTGGGAGGCGGCAGCGGGGCCTTCGCACGGACCACCAACGGCTTTGCCACACGAACTGCGGTGGCCGGTCCCAACGTAGCGATACGAAGCACCTGGAGCTTCAATGCCAACACCCACATCGTGGCCGGTGGCGCTGTCAATGGCGGCATCTACCGCACCACCAACGGCGGAGCCTCCTGGACGCAGGTGCTCAACGTGGGCAACATCACCATCAGCGACCTGTGGTTCGTGGACGACCTGCAGGGCTATGCCGTGGGCGAATTCGGCGACAACTACCGCACGGTCGATGGCGGCATCTCCTGGACGCCGCTTCCTCCCTTGAGCGGAAGCCACACGGTGTTCTTCCTGAACGCGCAGCTGGGCTGGACCAGGAACTTCCGCACCACGGACGGCGGCACCACCTGGATCCCGATGGGCGGCACGCCGCAGCAGACCATGAGCATCTTCTTCACGGACCCCGATACCGGCTACGCCGTGAGCGCCACCGGCCAGACCGTACGCTCGGTGGATGGCGGGAGCACGTGGAGCAACCTGTTGCCGGAGATCCTGAACGCCACCGTGGGCGATGCGGCCTGGGTGGATGGTGCGATCGTGATCGGCTGCAACAACGGCGACATCTTCCGGGCGCAGGTCAGCTGTCCCTCCACGGCCGATGTGCCGGTGATCAACGAGGTGGGCGCATCGCTGTGCGTGAACACCACCGGCAGCGCGCAGTGGTACCTCGATGGCAACCTCCTGCCCGGTGGCAACACGAGCTGCATTGAACCGGAGATGCCGGGTATGTACATGGTGGTGGTGACGGACCCCATCGGCTGTGTATCGCAGCCCTCCCTGCCCTACCCGGTCATCATCACAGGCGTCCACCAAGGAGCAACGCCCCGAACGCGGGTCTTCCCGAATCCCGCCACGGATGCTGTGCACATCGAACACGCCACTGCGGAGGCGGTGACGGTCTCCTTCCTCGACCTCCACGGGCGCCTGGTCAAGGAAGCACAGATCACCAAGGCGGCGCGTATCGACATCAGTGACCTGCCGGCCGGTGTCTTCCTCCTGCGCATTGCCGCGGGTCCGTCCGTGGAGAGCGTGCGCCTGCTCAAGCACTGAGGCCTTCCGTGCATCCAGGTCCTTCGGTGATCAGTGCTCCACCAGCAGCTTAGCCAGCAGCGAGCGGATGTAGAGGTGCTCCTCCCAGCTGCTGATGCGGTACTCCTGCCGTGCCGTCAGGTTGATCAGCCGCCCAAGGTCATCGGTCACACCAAAGACCAGCGGGCGCCCCCCGGAAAAGACCATGGCCACATGCGCAAGGTCGGGCAGTGGGCCCGGGACCTGCGTGGCCGGCCTGTAGGTGCGTACCGCCTCGGAGACCGTGGCCAGCTCGGGCCCCTTCAAGGTGGTGTGGGGGGCATGGCCCAGGTGCAGCCGCCATCCAAGGGTATGGGCACTGGCCACCGTCTGCCGCCCATCGGCCTGCCACTTGAACACGTACACGCTGTCGATGCGCTGGGCCAGGGCCACCGGGGCGGTCAATACCATAAACACCGCAAGGCAACCACGAGCCATGCACCAAAGGTATCCGGCATCACCTGCGCTAGCTTTACGGCACCCGGACCCGCTACACGTGGTACCGGGATTCCGGGCTTTGCAGCGTCCATGTCCATCACCTCCCTCCCCGACCTCCTCTCCCTCTACCGCTCTGACGCACGGGTGGCCCGCGTGGCCGATGGCCTGCGCGAGAAATCCGCACGCGTGCACATCGCCGGCACCATCGGCTCGGCGCAGGCGCTCATCACCAATGCTGTGATCGGGCAGCGCGGCGGCGTGCATGTGTTCGTGCTCACCGACCGCGAAGAGGCCGCCTACTTCCTGAACGACCTGGAGGCCCTGCGGAGCAAGGACAAGGACGGACGGCATGCGAAGAAGGAGGAAGACCTTTTCTTCTACCCTGCACCCTCCCGCTCACCCTATGATCCCGAAGGCCACCACGACGGTGAGCGCGTGAGCCGCACCGAGGTGCTGGAAGCGCTCATGAAGGTGAATGCAGGTGCGAATGGTGAGCAAGCGGAGAATGGTGAGGAAGCAACGCCATGGTCCTCCCTCTCGCCTCTTTCTCCGCCTTCACCATTCTCTCCTCTTCTCATCGTCACCTACCCCGAAGCCCTGGTGCCGCTGGTGATGGGCAAGGAGGAGATGGCGAAGAACACGCTCTCCGTGAAACGCCACGAGGAGCTGCCCATCGACACGCTGCAGGAGTGGCTGCAGGAAACGGGCTTCAGCCGGATGGAGTTCGTTTACGAACCGGGACAGTTCAGCATCCGAGGCGGCATCGTCGATGTGTTCAGCTACGGCAGCGACAAGCCCTACCGAATCGAGCTATACGGCGACACCGTGGAGAGCGTGCGCCGCTTCGATCCACAGGACCAATTGACCGTGGAGTTCCTTCCCGAAGCGGTGATCGTGCCCGACCTGCAGGACGAGGACACCGCGCGCCAGCAGACCTTCTTCGCGCAACTGCCCGAGGACACCGTGCTCTGGCTCCGTGACATGCAGGCCATCGGCGATGCGGCCAGGAAGCAGCTGAAACTCCTCACCGAAGCCTTCGCGCACCTGCCGGACAAGGACAAGCATCCCACCCCCAACGAGCTGCTCGCCACGGACAGTGAGCTCGTGAAGGGAACCCTGGGGTTCAGGAAGGCGTTCTTCAGCTCGGCTGGCAAGTTGGAAGGTTCCCTGGTTGACAAGTTGGAGGGCAAGGACAACGCGCCAACCTCCCAACCTGCGAACCTGGAAACCGGGCTTGCCGTTGACTTCCAACAACGCCCCCAACCGACATTCGCCAAGGAGTTCAAGGTGCTGAGCGGCGACCTGCACAACAAGCAGAACGCGGGCTACACCAACCTCATCGCCTGCAACAGCGCAAGGCAAAGCGAACGTCTATACGCCATCTTCAACGACATGGAGCATGAGGTGGCCTTCACTCCACTTGTGCTCGACCTGCACGAAGGCTTCATCGATCCCGCGCTGAAGCTGGCGCTATACACGGACCACCAGATCTTCGAGCGCTACCACCGCTACCGGCTGAAGGAGGGCTTCCGCAGGAATGCGCAGGCACTGACGCTCAAGGAGCTGACCCAGCTGAAGCCTGGTGACCTCGTGGTGCACATCGATCACGGCATCGGTGTGTTCAGCGGGCTGGAGACCATCGATGCCGGTGGCAGCAAGCAGGAGGCCATCCGCCTGAAGTACCGCGACAACGACATCCTCTACGTGGGCATCCACAGCCTGCACCGCGTGAGCAAGTACAGTGGCGGCGAGGGGGACAAGGCCCCGCAGGTGAGCAAGCTCGGCACGCCCGCCTGGAAGAACCTGAAG
>CAZUNW010000173.1:4820-5125 GCA_964621425.1 uncultured Chryseobacterium sp.
GGACAACTACCTGCAGCACGAACCGGAGGCCAGCTTCATCTACGAGGACACGCCGGACCAGCTGAAGGCCACGCAGGACGTGAAGCGCGACATGGAGAAGGCCACGCCGATGGACCGGCTCGTATGCGGCGACGTGGGCTTCGGCAAGACGGAAGTGGCCATCCGCGCGGCGTTCAAGGCGGCTTGCGACGGAAAGCAGGTGGCCGTGCTGGTACCCACGACCATCCTCGCACTGCAGCACTGGAAGAGCTTCAGCAACCGGATGAAGGGTCTGCCCGTGCGCGTGGACTACATCAACCGATTCC
>CAZUNW010000174.1:0-5122 GCA_964621425.1 uncultured Chryseobacterium sp.
ATGAAGGAGATCCGCTTCGGACCCAACACGGACGACCACGACCTGAACTTCAAGACCAACCACGCCCGCAAGTTCCTGGTGGAGGGGCACAAGGTGAAGGCCTTCGTGTTCTTCCGTGGCCGCACCATCGTGTTCAAGGAGCGCGGCGAGATCCTGCTCCTGAAGTTCGCCCAGGAGCTGGAGGACGTGGGGCTGGTGGAAAGCATGCCCAAGCTGGAGGGCAAGCGCATGATCATGTTCCTGGTGCCCAAGAAGAAGAAATAAGGCGCCGCACAGCGGACGCCATACGACCGACGACCATCAACGCAGAGAGGCCATGCCCAAGATGAAGACCAAGTCCGGAGCCAAGAAGCGCTTCAAGCTGACCGGCACCGGCAAGGTGAAACGCAAGCACGCGTTCCACAACCACATCCTTACGAAGAAGCACAAGAAGCGGAAGCGCAACCTGGCCAAGATGGCCGTGGTGCACCCCCGTGACGAGAAGAACATCCTCGATCTGCTCAAGTAAGGGACCCTCCCGCACCGGGTCGAACAGGTAGCGTTAACCAGGACGTGGAGCCAACAAGCGCCGACCGAAAGGACCGACCGCCCACGCCCGAAAACCCAAAGGCAACATGCCCCGCAGTAAGAACAAGGTAGCCAGCCGCGCCAAGCGCAAGAAGGTGCTGAAACTGGCCAAAGGCAGCTTCGGCCGCCGCAAGAACGTCTTCACCGTCGCCAAGAACAGCGTGGAGAAGGGCCTCACCCACGCGTACACCGGCCGACGCATCAAGCGGCGCGATTTCCGCGCCCTGTGGATCCAGCGTATCAATGCGGCCTGCCGCATCAACGGCACCAGCTACAGCGTGTTCATGAACGGCCTGAAGAAGGCCAACATCAGCCTCGACCGCAAGGCCCTCGCCGAGATCGCATACACCGACGCCGATGCCTTCAAGGCCATCGTGCAGAAGGTGAAATAGGACAGATGGACGCCCGCATGGGCGCCGCTGCAAGGGGGACCCACCGGTCCCCCTTGTCATTGCTGGTGGTGCACGAACGATGGCGGGAAGCATGTAGCTTGTGCGCACCAAACACTCCCATGCGCATCCGCCCGCTCCACATCCTTGCCGCCGGCGCCCTGCTGCTGGCCGGCTGCCGCCGCGAACCGGTCACCTCACCCGACGGGCTTCCGCAGGGACCGGTGCTCGTTGAACGGACCGACCCGCAGCCCGTGCCCCAGGGCCCTGCACTGGACCGCGAGGAACTGGACCGCCGCGTGATCGGCGTACTGGAGGCCCGCAACGACTTCCGCTGGGACATGGTGGACATGCTGACACTGTGGAGCGCCACCCTGTACAACGACCACAGCGTGAGCATCGGCTACCAGCCCGCCAACGCCACCAAGGTGGACGAGCAGTTGCACCTGATCGACATCCGTTCGGCGGAATGGCGTGCCGTGCACGACGCCCTGCTTGAGCGCATCCTCGGCCTGCTCAACGAGGGCCGTCGCGACCCGCTGGAGCTCCGCGACATCCTGGTGGAGGATGACCCCGTGCTGCCCATCCTCACCCTGCGCATCACTGATGCACGCGTGCTCACCATGCTCGTGAACCTGCGCAACGTGCGCTACGTGGAGCCCCTGGACTACTGGCCCGCGGTGGCCGAACGCAGCACCAGCGGCTGCAGCCCAAGCACCTACGGCCTCAATGGCGCGGACCTCACCACCATCAGCCCCAACGCCAAGCTCCCCTGGAACTTCAACAACCACAGCATCGTCTCCGCCTGGAACACCGCACAGGGCCAGGGCATCACCGTGGGGGTGATCGATGCGGGCCTCAGTGCGTCCCAGAGCTACCTCGGCAGCGCCTTCAATGACGGGGCCAGCAACGTGGGACGGACGGTGACCGCGAGCGCCACGCTGGGCTCCTCCGCCTACACCAACTGCTCGCACGGTACGGCGATGTCCGGTCAGGCCGTGGGGCCGCGCAACGGCGGCGGTGCCAGCACGGGCGTGGCCTACAAGAGCAACCTGCGCTTCATCCGCGCCAGCGAGGACGTGGTGCTGGACAAGAGCAGTGAACGCACGGCCACCAAGAACGCCCTGCTGGCCCTGGGGGCCGACGCGTCGGTGCGTGTGATCAGCATGAGCATCGGCACGCCCTTCAGCTACAGCGTACTGAGCGACGGGGTGAACTATGCCCACGGCATGGGAAAGATGGTGCTGGCCGCGGGCGGTACAAGCTTCAGCGCGGACAGCAACCGCAACTCCCTCTCCCTTCCGCCATCCGGCGCCACGCCCAGCTACATCGGCGGCAGCAGCAGTGCCACCGCCACCGCCGCGGGCATCGCCGCCGTGGTTTGGAGCGCCAAGCCCACAGCCACCCGCGACCAGGTGCTGAACTGTCTGAAGAGCACGGCCCAGTTCGCCGGCAGCCCCAGCGGAAGCAAGGGCTATGGCAACATCAACGCGGCCGCAGCGGTCAACTGCGCACTGGCCCTCTAAGCCTCCCACACGTGCAAGGCCCCGCCACCCCACCGGGTGGCGGGGCCTTGCGATACCCGCCCGTCCCGTCCATGCGCACCCTCATCATCCGCCTCCACATCCACGCCAAGGGGCTGCTCCTGCTGGTGCGCCCCCACCTCTGGCTGGGCTGGCTGCAACACCTGTTCCGCTTCACGGCCAACACCATCGCCCTGTCCGCCTGGGCCGCCCGGCAGCGAATGGGCAGCGGGGTCATGAACGACTTCCACACCTTCAAGCGCGACCACGCCCGACGGGAGCGGCTGCACGCGCATGTGATTGACACGCTGGGCCTGGCCGACACCCCCATCGACTACATCGAGCTGGGTGTGTTCGACGGGCGGTCCTTCCGGTGGTGGATGGCCCATGCCCGCCACGCGGACAGCCGCTTCAACGGATTCGACACCTTCGAGGGGCTCCCCGAGGACTGGGGCGCCTTCGCCAAGGGCGATATGGCGGCTGGTGTGCCTGTGCTGGACGATGCACGCGGCCGCTTCCACAAGGGTCTTTTCCAGGACACCCTCCTCCCCTTCCTGCGCAGCGTCCCCTTCGCCGATGGCCGCCGCAGGGTGGTCCACCTGGACGCCGACCTCTACTCGTCCACCCTGTTCGCACTCACCGCCCTGGGACCGCACCTTCGACCGGGCGATGTGCTCCTGTTCGACGAATTCAACGTGCCCAACCACGAGTTCGCAGCGCTGCAGGCCTTCGAGGCATCGTGGTACGTGCGGACCGAGCTGCTGGGCGCCGTGAACAACTACTACCAGGTGGCACTGCGCGTGGTGTGAGGCCGCGATTATCTTCGTCCGAGCAGCATCCACCATGGAGTTCATCGACATGGAGCGCCTGCGGGCACGCAGGGATGAGATACGCGACGCGTTCCGCTCCCAGCAACCGTTCCACTGGACCATGTTCGACGGTTTCTTCCGGCCGGCGAAGGCCGAGGAAGTGTACGACAGCTACCCCGCCATCGCCGATGGCACGTGGGACGGCACCACATACATCGATCAGAAGAACAAGTTCAGCAAGACCACGTTCGAACCGGGCAGCGTGATGGACCGCGCCTTCAAGGAGCTCAACAGCCCCGAGCTGCTGGGCTGGCTGGAGGAGGTGACGGGCATCGAAGGGCTCGAGGCGGACCCCAAGCTCTTCGGCGGCGGCCTGCACCAGAGCATCACCGGCGCCTTCCTCAACGTGCACGTGGACTACAACTTCCATCCGGACACCAAACACCACCGGCGCCTCAACGTACTGGTGTACATGAACAAGGACTGGAAGGACGAGTATGAGGGGCACCTGGAACTGTGGGACCTGACGGGCACGGACAAGCGGCTTCTGGGCAGCGTGGCGCCGCTGTTCAACCGGTGCGCGATGTTCGAGACCAACGAGATCAGTTTCCACGGCCATCCCAAACCGCTGCGCACACCGCCGGGTGTGAACCGCAAAAGCCTCGCCACCTACTATTACACGGCCACGCGCCCTTCCGACGAGATCGCCAGCGAGCACAACACGGTCTATGTGAACACCGAGGGCATGGGCGGCCAGGTGAAACGGTTCACCAGCGGGGTGAAGGCCTTCCTGGAACGTATCAACAGGTCTTGACCCCCGGCCCGGACGCGCGCCGCACCCGATGAGCTTCAAGCAGAAGGCCGCCTACTGGCTGCGCTCAGCCCTGAACGTGGGCCAGGAGCGCCGTTGCCCCTGCTGCGGAGGTACGGACCTGCGGGTGGTGGACCGCAAGTACGCGGTGACCTGGCTCCTGGAGTGCAGCGGCTGCCACCTGCGCCACCGCCACCCCAAGGACCCGCCGGAACTGCTTGAGCGGTTCTACCAGCAGGAGTACCAGGTGGACACGCACATGATCACCCGGTTGCCGGACGAGGCGGCCATGGCGCGCCTCAAGGCAGAGAACTTCCCGGACCTGCGCGACCACGCGCCCTTCATCCGTGCGCTGCGCCCACAGGCAGGCCGCGTGCTTGACTATGGCTGCAGCTGGGGCTACCACGTGTTCAAGATGCGCCGTGCCGGACTGGACGCCGAGGGCTTTGAACTGAGCCGCCCGCGCGCCGCCTTCGGCAGCCGAAACCTGGGTGTGACCATCCACAGCGACCCGGCCGCGGTGACGGGCAGATACGACGTGATCAGCAGCTCCCACGTGATCGAGCACCTGGCCTCGGTTCCCGACCTGGTGGCCTTCGCACGCGCACGCCTGAACCCGGGAGGGCTGTTCATGGCCTTCTGCCCCAATGGGTCCGACGCCTACCGCCGGCGAGAACCGGGCATCTTTCACGTCAACTGGGGCTCGCTGCATCCCAACTACCTGGACATCCCCTTCGCCCGCCACCTGTTCCGGGATGTGCCCCACCTGATCCTCACCGGCGACTGGACCTATGATGCCGCGGAGTTGGCGGGATGGGACCAGCGCACACAGCGTGTGGGAACCCGGGAGGATGGCAAGGAGCTGCTCATGATCGCAGCCCTGTAACACAGGCCCACGGAACCGCACTGGTATCCTGCGCCAGCGGCCCGGATGCGGTCAGCGCACCTCCGCCCCCGGACCGATCCCGTCCTTCGGCTGCACGAACACCAGCCTGCCCGCGGCGTCCTCGGCCATCAGCACCA
>CAZUNW010000175.1:0-245 GCA_964621425.1 uncultured Chryseobacterium sp.
CACGTCCTGCACCTTGCCGGTGAGGTAGTCCTCCGCCACGATGTTGAGGCTCTTGGCCTTCAGCCGGAGCGCGATGTCCTTGCTCACCAGCACCACCTTGCGGTCTTTGTGCTGGCGCTGCAGTGTGAGTGCAGCGTTGATGATCTGGTGGTCGTTCTTGCCGTCCTGGAAGACCTTGGTCGCATCCACACCGTTCAGGTCATGCTTGGCCACCACCTTCAGCCGGCCCTTGGAGGGACCGTTCA
>CAZUNW010000175.1:289-5120 GCA_964621425.1 uncultured Chryseobacterium sp.
CTCGTAGTTGATCGTATCGTTGCCCTTCTTGAAGGTGTCCAGCTCCTCAAGCACCTGGATGGGGACGGCCACGTCGTGTTCCTGGAAACAGTCGATGGCCGAGTGATCGTACAGGATGACCGAAGTGTCCAGCACGAAGATCTTCCGGTCTTTTTTCTTCATCCGCTCAATGCACGTTGATGTTCAAATTTATCCGCGTGCGAAAGGGGGGCTTCGGATGGGGCGGGACGCACTTATCCACGATCGATCGTGCCGTAAAGACCACGGCCCGCAGCAAGTCCTAGCGGGACGCAGGACCTGGAAATGAAGCAGGGGTCGTCCGTTCGACGACCCCTGCCTACGCGCCCCGGGAACCTTGATCCCCGGGTCACGCCCTCTTCACATGCGCTTCACACCACCGGCGCCGTTCTTGCGATCGGCCTTCCGGTACTGCTTTGGTCCACGTGAGCGCGGCTGGCCCGATCACGCCGTCCGTACCGCACCTCTTACCAGGCTGGCCTCGCGGCCCGCGTTCCGGACATGACCTCGGCGCATACTCCAAGGCGACCCCAAAGTACCCGCGCGTACACCGTCCCATCGGCATGGATTTTCCACGATCCATGCACAGGCGATCAACAGCCTTAACGCACCAGCACGAAACGGTGCATCCCGCTCCCGGTGCTGCCCGAAACCACCGCCAGATAAGCACCGGCGGGCAGTGCTGCCAGATCCAGGCGGGCCCCGTCCAGGGTGCGCTCCACCTGTGCGGCATCGACGGCCCGGCCGCTGGCATCCATCAGCCGCAAAGCGGCATCCGGGGCGGGCGCCGACCACATGAGCACGAGCTGGTCACCCACCAGTTGGCCGCGCAGGCCGATCGCCCCGGCCCACGCCTCGTTGATGCCCAGGCAGGGGTCCACAACCACGGCCAGAAGGGCCTCGTCGGCCGGGCAGGGCGCAGGTGCGACAACCGTGTAGGTGTACAGCCCCGGGGTGGACTGTCCGGGCACAAACACGCCGCTGAAGGGCTGGTTGCCGGTATCGGTCCAGCTTCCCCCGGGCTGCGGCCCATTGCCCAGCTGGGTGAAGAGGTCGATGGGCGGTGCGTTCACACAGAGCGTGACCGTCCCCCCCGTTCCGGCCCATGCGCTGTCCGCCACCAGCAGTGCCAGCGATGCCGTGTCGTTGGGACACGGACCCTGCCCGTAGACCACATAAAGCAGGTCATAGGTGCCCGGTGCCTCCGGAGTTTCCACCAAGGGCACGGCCCCGTTGAAGAACAGGCCCGTGAGCTCACCGCCCACAATGAAGGGAAGCAGGCTCTGCGGACCATCCGCGTTGCACACGGCGGCCGAGGCATCCTGTCCGGCGTTGGCGGCGTCCACCAAGGTGATGCAGAGCTCGCTGAGGTCGCTGGGACAACCCACGCTGCAGGCCACCGTGTAGGTGTAGCACCCGCCGGGATCTCCGGCCGAATTGAAGGTGCCGCTGAAGGGCACTCCGTTCGGACCCGACCAGCTGCCGCAGATGTCCGGCGCCCCGCCCAGCAGGGCCGTGAGATCGTATAGGCCGGAGTTCTTGCAGATGAAGATGTTCCCACCGCTGCCTGCATTGTTGCCCGTGGACACGGTGATGTCGATCGCATTGGAGGTGCCGGTGGTGGCGGGCGAGCTGGCGGTGACCCGGATGCGGTAACCGGTACCCGCCGGGGTGCCGGCGGGGATGGTGGCGGCGATGGGCACCGGCGTGGAGGAGGCCACGCTGCCAATGGCAACCGGCGCGGCGAAACTGCCGCCAGCATCGCTCAGTTCGGCGGTGAACACATTGCCCACCCCCCAGGTTCCCGTGGCCGTGTACACCACCTGGAGGGAGCCGTTCACACACACCTGCAGCGGGCTCACCGTGGTGGTGCTCACCGCATTTGGCTGTGCCCCGGCAGCCGTGACGCGGATGGCGTCCACCCCGAAAGCCGGATCCTGCGCGCCGAACAGGGAAGTGCCGTTCACGAAGCGGAAGCCGAAGCGAAGGGTGGCCTGGTTGTCAAACGCGGTCAGGGTGATGCTCTGCTGCGTCCATACCGACTGGTTGCGGTATTGGCCGATCGGCGTGGTGATGAGGTTCCAGGAGGCCCCTGCGTTGGTGCTGTAGTAAACCTCGCCGTAGTTCTGCGCACCGCCGTTGCAGAGCCACCAAAAGCCCAGGGCCACGCCGGTCTGGCCAAGGGTGCTGATGTCCGTGCCCATCGCCGCGAAATGGTTGCCGGGGGCGGTGCAGAAACCATCGGCCGCGGCGAAGGAGCAGCTCGTGATGCCATCGGCCACGGCCTCGGTGCTCGACACGTGCAGGTAGTTCCCGTTGGAGGGCACGATGCCGCCCGGCTGGCCTGGCGTGGACGGGATGGTGAAGTTGATGAGGAAGCCACTGCAGTCCACATCCCCGTTGCCGCCGCTGTAGCTGGCATTGATCAGCCAGGTGTTGTCGCCGGAAGCGGTGCTTCCCACATCGGTCGTGTTCAGCACGAAGGCCGGCTGGGTCTCGAAGTCCTCTGAAAAAAGGGTCACCTGGGCCGTGGCCGGCAGGACCAGCAGGATGGAAGCGGGGAGCAGGGCGTTGCGCATGCGATGTGTGATGGCACGAAATAACGCACCACGACCATGCGGGGCAAGCCGCTGCGCCTAGCGCACCACCACCGGGCGGGCGGCGCTGATGCGCCCCTCCTGGTCCACCACCTGCAGCATCAACATGCCCGGAGGCAGTCCGGATACGTCGAACCGCACGCGCTCCCGGCCCGCAGGCCAGGTGCCTCGCAGGAGCTCTCGACCGAGGGGGTCCAGGATGCGCCAGCCGCGGTCGGCCGCATCGGCCTTCCACTCCACCTGCAGTTCGTTGGCCGCCGGCTGGGGGAACACCCGCGGCACGCCACCGGCCCCGGGCTCCTGCATGCCGATGGTGAGGAACTCGAGCGTATCCGATGCGAAGGAGCAGCTGTTCGCGAAACCGGCCACCACGTAGTAAAGACCACTGGCACTGGGCACGAAGCTCTGGGCCTGCGCGCCGGGTATCGCGGCACCATCAAGGTACCATTGGTAGCTGTTGGCCGGCGTGCTGGTGAAGGTGGTGCCATCGAAGGTGATGGTGGGCGCAGCCATCGGGCAGCGGTCCACGATCTTGCGCACCTGGCCGGTGCTTGCGTTGGCGGTGTAGAGTTCGCCAGCAGCATCCTCCGCCACCACTACGTAGCCGAAGGCACCGGTCGCCAGGCCGAGCTCATCCAGCCAACCGCCCTGGCCGTCCGGGCGGAGCATCCAGAACTCGCCAGCGCAATAATCCGTGTAGATGTAACGGCCGGCGAGACGGGGATAGGAGCTGCCCCGGTACACGCGCCCACCGATCGCGCTGCACCACGTTCCGCCTGTTGCCACGTTCTCGTGCACGCTCACCGGGAACTCGTAGTTGGACATGCCCTGGCACCCCTGCATGTTGTAGGGGCTGTCGCCCTCGTAACAGCGCCAGCCGAAATTGGGGCCGCTGTTATCGCCTGCGGGCCAGAAGTCGATCTCCTCCCATGCGTTCTGGCCGACATCGCCCACCCACAGGTCGCCCGTCACCCGGTCGAATCCCATGCGGAAGGGATTGCGCAGGCCGCTCGCCCAGATCTCGGGCAGGGTGTCGTTGCTGAGCGCCGCCCAAGGATTGTCGGGTGGAACGGTCCAGGTGGTGTTGGGGTCGCTCACATCGATGCGCAGGATGTCACCGAGCGGATCGGTGAGGTCCTGCGCGTTATTGTACGGGTCGCCGCCCGCCGCGCCATCGCCAAGCGCGATGTACAGCATGCCGTCCGGGCCGAATGCCAGGTCGCCCCCGTTGTGGAAGGGGTTGGGCTGCGGCCACTGGTAGATCACCTGTTCGCTGCCCGGGTCCGCCACATCGGGGTCGCTGCTTACGCTGAAGCGGCTGATGCGGCTGGTGCCGTTGCCCGTGCCGGCGATGTAATACACGTAGAAGAAGCCGTTGTTGGCGTAATCGGGGTCGAACACCATGCTTAGCATGCCCTGTTCGCTGCCTTGGTCGTTCACCGCCGACGTGATGTTCAGGAAGGCCTGCGGATCAACGGTCATGCTGTCGCTGATGATGCTGATCACGCCCGGGCGGCGCACCGCGAACAAGCGCCCATCACCGGCGTGGGCAAGGTCGACCACCTGGCTCAGGCCACTGGCCCAGGGAACGAGCTGGAGCTCCACAGGGGATTGGGCGGATGCGGGGTGCAGGGAGGCCAGCAGCAGGAGGGCGGCGAGCGGGGTGCGGGCGGGCATGGTGTGCGGCATGTGGGTGCCGAAAATACGCGCATCGGTGCGCACGGCGCACCTTGTCCACGGCCAACCTTGGCAGGCCAGCCCCATCGCTGGTCCGGTCCCTCTACTTTTGCCGCCCCATGGGCCTTCACGAGGAGATCACACGCCGGCGCACCTTCGCCATCATCAGCCACCCCGACGCCGGGAAGACCACCCTCACGGAGAAGTTCCTGCTTTACGGCGGGGCCATCCAGACCGCGGGCGCGGTGAAGAACAACAAGATCCGCAAGGGCGCCGCGAGCGACTTCATGGAGATCGAGCGGCAACGGGGGATCAGCGTCAGCACCTCGGTGATGACCTTTCATTACGCCGACAAGCTGATCAACCTGCTGGTCACACCCGGCCACAAGGACTTCGCCGAGGACACCTACCGTACGCTTACCGCCGTGGACAGTGTGATCCTGGTGGTGGACTGTGTGAAGGGCGTGGAGGAGCAGACCCGCAGGTTGATGGAGGTGTGCCGCATGCGCAGCACCCCTGTGATGATCTTCATCAACAAG
>CAZUNW010000176.1:0-2533 GCA_964621425.1 uncultured Chryseobacterium sp.
GGCCGCCGGGCTCGACCCCATCCAGGATGGCAACCTCCAGGACTGGGAACGCATGCTGGACACCAACGTGAAGGGCCTGCTGCATGTGACGCGCGCAGTGCTGCCCGGCATGATCGCGGCCGGAAAGGGCCACATCATCAACATCGGCAGCACCGCCGGCAAGGAAGTTTACCCCAAGGGCAACGTGTACTGTGCCAGCAAGCACGCGGTGGACGCGCTCACCAAGGCCTTCCGCCAGGACCTGCTGCCCCACGGCATCAAGGTGACCCAGATCGCACCCGGCATGGCCGAGACCGAGTTCAGTGTGGTGCGCTTCCACGGGGACGAGGCCCGCGCGAAACAAGTGTACCAGGGGCTGCAGCCCCTGCGCCCCGCCGACATCGCCGACCTGGTGCACTACGTCACAACCCTGCCGCCGCACGTCTGCATCAACGACCTGGTGGTGACCCCCACTGCACAGGCGGGCAGTACGGTGGTGCACCGCACCGGGGTCGCATGAGGTCACAGTTCGACAGGACGCCTGCACAATGAAAAGCATCTTGAAGTGGACACTGGCAGGCCTGGGGGTCCTCCTCCTGCTGGGCATCGCCGGCTTCCAATGGATGAAGCACAACACCAAGAAGGCCAGCCCCGAGGACAGGGTGGTCCACGCCAGGGACGGCCTTGAACTGGAGGTTTTCTACAATCGGCCCTCGCGCAAGGGCCGCCGCATCTTCGGTGAGCTCGTCCCCTACGACCAGGTCTGGCGAACGGGCGCCAACGAGGCCACCACCTTCACCACCAGCGAGCCGCTCACCATCGACGGGCGGGTGCTCAAGGCCGGCTCCTACACCCTGTGGACCATCCCGGGCAGGGAGCACTGGCTGGTGATATGGAACGACCGGATGTACCCCTGGGGCGTGGACTTCGACCAGAAGCCCCAGCGCAGGCCGGAGCACGACGCGCTGCAGGTGAGGGTACCCGTTGAGCGGCCGGACACCACCGTGGAGCAGTTCACCATCGCCATCCAGGAGGCCCCGTTGGCCCTGATCCTGGCATGGGAGGACATTCGCCTCACGGTACCCATGGCCCGCTGACCGGGGCCTACATTTGCCGGCATGCAGTTCTCCGCCGGACAGATCGCCGAGTTCCTCCAGGGGGAGGTGGACGGTGATGCACAGGTGCTGGTGAGCGACATCAGCAAGATCGAGGAGGGCCGGCTGGGCACGCTCAGCTTCCTGGCCAACCCCAAGTACACCGAGCACGTGTACACCACCGCGGCCAGCGTGGTGCTGGTGGAGAAGGGATTCCAGCCCCTGCGGGCCATCCCCAAGCACGTCACGCTGATCCGCGTGACCGACCCGCGGGCATGTTTCTCCCGGCTGCTGCAGATGCATGATGCGCACCAGTACGAGAAACGCGGGTATGAGCAGCCCAGCTACATCAGCCCGAAGGCCGTGATAGGCCGCGACGTTTACATCGGCGCCTTCACCCACGTGGGGGACGGCGTGGTGATCGGCGATGGTGCCAAAGTGCTCCCCAACTGCACCATCGGGGATGATGTGCGCATCGGCGCGGGTACGCGCATCCATGCCAATGTGAGCATCTACGGCCGGACGGTGATCGGGGAACGCTGCATCATCCACAGTGGCACGGTGATCGGCGCCGACGGCTTCGGTTTCACGGTGACGGCGGATGGTGCGCAGGAGAAGATGCCGCAGATCGGCAACGTGGTGATCGAGGACGAGGTGGAGATCGGGGCCAACTGCACGATCGACAGGGCCACATTGGGCAGCACGATCATCCGCAGGGGCGCCAAGCTGGACAACCTGATCCAGGTGGGCCACAATGCCGAGATCGGTCCACACTGCGTGGTGGTGGCCCAGGCGGGCATCGCGGGCAGCAGCCGGGTGGGCGCCCACGCCATGATCGGCGGGCAGGTGGGCATCGCGGGCCACCTCACAGTGGGCGACCGCGTGCGCGTGGCCGCCCAGAGCGGCATCGGCGAGAACATCCCCGAGGGGGCCACCGTGCAGGGCTCGCCCGCCTTCGCCATCGGGCCCTACAAGCGGAGCTATGTGGTTTTCCGCAACCTTCCTGACCTGCAGCGCCGCGTGGTGGACCTTGAGCGCGAGCTGACCCGCCTTCGGGGCATGACAGGGCCCACGGAATGACCCGCCCTTCCGCCACGGCTCCGTAGCTTCGGCGGCCGTTCCCCCACCCTTTCGGGCGGGAAGCACCGAAGCGAATGAGCGACAAGCAACGCACCCTGAAGCAGGCCGCCACCATGCAGGGCGTGGGCCTGCATACCGGTGAACCGGTGACCCTCACCCTGCTGCCCGCCCCCGAGGGCCATGGCTACAAGTTCCAACGCACCGACCTGGACGGCGCGCCCATCATCGATGCGGATGCCGACCTCGTGGTGAGCACCGACCGTGGCACCACGCTGGGCAAGGACGGCCTACGCGTCAATACCACCGAGCACGTGCTGGCCGCCCTCTACGCCCTTGGCGTGGACAACTGCCTCTTGCAGCTCACCGGGCCGGAAGTGCCC
>CAZUNW010000176.1:2550-2930 GCA_964621425.1 uncultured Chryseobacterium sp.
AAGGAGCCGATCTGGTTCGAGACCAAGGAGCGTGGCACAGAGATGCTGGGCGTTCCCACCCCGGGCGGCGAGTTCCGGCTCACGGTGATGGTGGACTACAACAGCCCGGTGCTCGGCACGCAGCATGCCAGCATGTACCGCTCGGAGGAGTTCTCCGCGGAGATCGCACCCTGCCGCACATTCGTGTTCCTCCGCGAGCTGGAGCAACTGGCGCGGGCCGGGCTCATCAAGGGCGGCGACCTCGACAATGCCATTGTGATGGAGGACCGCGAAGGCACCACCAAGGAGCAGCTACAGGAGCTGGCGCGCCTGCTGGGCAAGGAATACCGCGACGTGGAGATCCGCCGCAACGGGGTGCTGAACACCACCGACCTGAAGTT
>CAZUNW010000176.1:2993-3882 GCA_964621425.1 uncultured Chryseobacterium sp.
CAAGCGGATCAAGGAGGCCATGCGCCAGGAACGCAAGGGGGCCGGGTTCCAGTATGACCTGAACCGCGAACCGCTGTACGACATCAACGCCATCTCGCGTATGCTGCCGCACCGGTACCCCTTCCTGCTCATCGACAAGATCATGGAGATCACGGGCGACACCATCATCGGTGTGAAGAACGTGACCATGAACGAACCCTTCTTCCAGGGCCACTTCCCGGGCAATCCCGTGATGCCGGGCGTCATCCAGATCGAGGCGATGGCGCAGGTGGGTGGCGTGTTCGCGCTGAGCCAGGTGCCCGATCCGGAGAACTACACCACCTACTTTCTGAAGATCGACGGCGTGCGGTTCAAGCGCAAGGTGATCCCCGGCGATACCGTGGTGTTCCGCCTGCAGCTCATCACACCCATCCGCCGGGGCATCGTGCACATGCGCGGCGTGGCTTACGTGAACGGCCAGCCCGCCATGGAGGCTGAGATGATGGCGCAGATCGCCCGGGACAAGGCCCCCGCCACCAAGGCCGATGCAGACAACCAAGCGCCGAGGTCGTCGGCCGTCAACGCATGAGCATCTCCCCCCTCGCCTCCGTGCACCCCGATGCCCGCCTGGGCCGCGATGTGGTGGTGGAACCCTTCGCCACGATCTATGCGGACGTGGTGGTGGGCGATGGCACCTGGATCGGCCCCAACGCCGTGCTGATGGACGGTGCGCGCATCGGCGAACGCTGCCGCATCTTCCCCGGCGCCGTCATCGGTGCCATCCCGCAGGACCTGAAGTTCTCCGGCGAATACACCACGGCCGAGGTGGGTGACGGCACCACCGTGCGTGAATGTGTCACCATCAACCGCGGCACGGCGGACCGGCAGCGCACCGCCGTGGGCAGCAACT
>CAZUNW010000176.1:3892-5106 GCA_964621425.1 uncultured Chryseobacterium sp.
GTGAAGCTGGGGCTCGGCGGCGCACTGGCGGGTGTGAACCTGGCCGGCCATGTCACCATCGACGACTGGGCCATCCTTGAGGGCAATGTCGCGGTGCAGCAGTTCATCCACATCGGCGCCCACAGCTTCATCGCAGGGGCAAGCCTGGTGCGGAAGAACGTACCCCCTTTCGTCAAGGCCGCGCGCGAGCCCCTCAGCTACGTAGGCGTGAACGTGGTAGGGCTGCGCCGCCGGGGCTTCACGGATGAACAGGTGGTGCGCATCGAGGACATCTACCGCGAGATCTTCGTACGCAACAACAACGTGGAACGGGCCGTGCAGAATGTGGAGCAGACGCTGCCGCGCAGCCCCGAGCGCGGGCAGATCCTGGACTTCATCCGCAACAGCCCGAAGGGGATCATGCGCGGCCTGGCCGAATGACCCGCCCTGCGGACGACCCGAGCAACACCACCCAGGCACCATGGACTCCCCCCACCGGCAGGGCCTGGAGGTGACACTCAGGGGGGCCGGCAGATCCTTCGGCCGGGAGGCGGTGTTCCGCGGGGCCGACCATACCTTTATCGCGGGCAGCAGAACCGCCCTCACCGGACCGAACGGCAGCGGTAAAAGCACTCTGCTCCAAGTGATCGGCGGGGCGCTCACCGCCACCAGCGGAAGCGTGACGCACTCGTTCGACGGCCACGCACTGGACCCAGCCACCCTCTACCGCCATGTGGCCTTCGCCACCCCGTACCTCGGGCTATACGAGGAACTGGACCTGGGCGATGCACTGGCCTTCCACCGGCGCTTCAAGCCCTTCCTGCGCGGCCTGTCGGACCCGGACGTGGCCCGGCTGGTGCTGCTGGAGGATGCCATGGACAAGCCGGTCCGCCAGTTCAGCAGCGGCATGAGACAGCGCCTCAAACTCGGCCTCGCCGTGCTGAGCGATGTCCGGCTCGTGCTCCTGGACGAGCCCGCCAGCAACCTGGACGCACGCGGCATGGCGTGGATGGGCGACCTTATCCGGAACCACCTGGGCGGGCGCACCCTGGTGGTGGCCAGCAACCGCGTGGAGGCCGAAACCGCCATCTGCACCGCCGCCCTGGACGTGCTCTCGTGGAAACCGGCGGCCACAGCCGGAGGCCATTCATAGCCGCCTTGCGAACGATCCCCTATTTTCGCGGCCGCTTTCCCCAACTACATGGCCACAACCGCTGACGTCAACATCGGCTCCT